>JADFPY010000001.1 GCA_022562085.1 candidate division KSB1 bacterium
TTAAATTCGAAGGTAAACAACCTTACTCAAAGGTAAACTTTCGGGCGGGCAGTTGGGGGTATAGCGACCTGGGGATCCTTTTTGCGTTGCCAATCACAAAAAATGTTAATTTCACGTTCTCTGGTAAGCGCCAGGGATTCGATGGATTCGAAGTTAACAGAATGCATACAGGCTCCAGAATTTTTGGCAGAGTTTCATTTCAACCGCACTCAAAAATGGAATTAAACTATACCATTTTTTTAAACAAAAATGAGTTTGAAATTCCGGCGCCTTTACTACCAGCTTTTGTGCCTTTAGCATCTGGTGCCAAACGAAAAGACAAGCGTTTGGATCAGGCCCTGTCTTTAAAACTGGGAAGTCTTTCCGAAGAAAATAAACTGCTTAATGCCAGTTTGTTTTTTTCAACTATTCAGGAACAGTCGATTGCAGACTCGGTTGCATTTAATCCCAGAAACATGACTTTCGGCACAAGAATTCAACAGCAAATAATTGCAGGTAATCATCTTTTTGGTTTCGGAGGAGAATTTAAAACAGATGACCTCTCCAGTCCTCGATTAGGAGATCACACTGATAAGTTTGGACGGGTCTTTATTCAGGATGATTTTCTTTTGGCCGATAAATGGCGCCTGGGATTACAACTGAACTTAGAGAGGAAAAACGATTATCCAATTGGGTTTAACCCTGCTGCGTTTCTCTATTATGAACCTACAGAAATCAACAAAATTTGGATGGGTGTCCGGAGGGCGCGGCGTTACCCAAGCTTTGTGGAACGCTTCTGGCCAACCTCGGGTTTTCGTGGAGAACCCGAACTCTCGGCTGAAAGAAGTTCGATTTTTGAATTAGGTTTTAGTTTAAATCGCGACGATGTTCAAGTACATGCAGCTGCTTTTGTGCAGCAAGTTGACAGCTGGATAGGAAACGCTTTACTAAAAAATCTCGACGACTTCGGGCCGGTCGATTTAGGTAAACGAACTGTCTTAGGTCACGACTTTAAATTTATCTGGAAATATTTTAAGGGAGGCGAGTTTGGATTTGTTAGCTCTTACTTAACCGTTACCGAACCGGGACCCTCAAAAAGATTGCAGATGCCGGAGATTTCCATTTACAGCTATTTGGACTTAGGCGGTCATATGTTTGAAAATTATGTTTATGTAAATATTAGATTCATTGGCAGAGTTTTTGGAGAAAGATCCGGATTGATTTATGAAAACAACTCATTTTTGCCTTCGACGGTGAATTTGCCCGAGGCTGTAGTTTTCGACAGTCAAATTTCTTTTCAATTCTCAGATGCCCGTTTGTCGATTTCAATGGAGAATCTTTTCGATAAAAAATATCAACTGGTGCCAGGGTTTTTTATGCCGCCTAAAACGTTCCGGTTTGGAATTGTCTGGGAGTTTTGGGATTGACAATAATTTTTTACTTGACATTTAACATTTCTTAGAATATATTAACGTATAATTTCAAACGGACACGGGTATTCTCAGTCTGGCATCTGTCAGATTGTGAATGGAAGCCGGTGAAAATCCGGCGCTGCCCCGCAACTGTAAGCAGCTACGAAAGCCGCAAACAAGCCACTTTTCGAACATGATTGGGAAGGCGCGGTGATTAGGGTGAAGCTGCAAAGCCAGGAGACCTGCCCGTGGAAACCTTCGAGGGAAGGACAAGCTTAAAATCGATAACGGTTAATCCCCGACTTTTTCCTAAGGTTGGGGATTTTTTTTTGAACCTACCCGTGTTCATAAACAACGCTGATTAGGTCAGCCTGTCCTTTTCTTAATTCAATTCTGTTCGTTCGCGAATAGAAAAATTATTCATTTTTTAAAAAGGGAGGCCGTCATGTTTCATCGTTGGATTATTTTTGTTTGTTTTTCATTTGTTCTGCTATTACCCGCCCGTATTTTTCCCCAAACAGGTAAACTAAGCGGTTACGTTCTTGATCATTATTCAGGAAAAGCGTTGCCCGGTACCAATATCGTTATAAAGGAAAAAAATATCGGAGTTGCAGTGGATAATAATGGGTTTTTCATTCTAAACCAAGTTCCTGTCGGTAAAAATGTTGTGGAAATTAGCCGCATCGGATTTGGCTCGATTACTCAAGAAATTGAGATAGGAAATGGTCAAACAGCTATCCTGAATTTCCGCTTAAAGGCAGAAGTGGTTAGATTTAGTGAAGTGTTAGTCACAGCGACTCGGGAAAATGCGTTGCAGAATGAAGTAGCGGTCGCTACCGAAGTTATTTCACGTTTAGAACTTCAAGAGAGCCATTCTCAAAATATCGGGGAGGTTCTTGAGTTTGCAACCGGCGTTTTTGTTAAGAATTACGGTCACATCGGTGCACTAAAAACTGCCTCGATTCGCGGAGCCAGCGAAAATCAGATCCTCATTCTTCTCGATGGACAGCGCTTGAATCTGGCCCAGGGCACTGCTCCGGATTTAAGTGATATTCCATTGCAAGCCATTGAGCGTGTCGAAATCATTCGTGGTGGCAATTCCGCTCTTTATGGCACGGATGCGGTTGGCGGCGTTGTTAATTTGATCACTCGTTCAAACACGGAAAGCAAGCCGTTATCGGGTCAAGTTACAACGACTGCAGGATCTTTTGGGACACGGGTACTTGAAGCAAATTTCGGCCAGAAATTGAATAAGTTTGACTATTTTTTGGCTCATACTTACATCAGCAGCGATGGAGATTTCAGCATTGAAGATTCGCAAGGCAGCTCAGTAAAAAGAACGAACAACGAACTGACTTTGAATGATACGTTTTTTAAAGTTAGATATACCCCAAATTCTGCCAGTCAAATCAGTGGGTTCGTTCAGATTCATGATGCCGACCGAGGCGCACCAGGCCCAACAAGTTTTCCGTCCGAGACAGCTATCCAAAAAGATAAATCGTGGAAGTACAATTTATTCTACCGGCAACAATTTGCTGCAAGGCTTGGCCTAAAAGCCCAAACCTATTTCTATAAATTCAAACAAAATTTTGACGATCCGAATCCAGCTTTTCCTTTCTCAAGTGAACATAAAAATGATGTCTTAGGATTTAATTTTCAATCAAATTGGCGAGCATCAAATTCAAACGAGATCACGGGAGGTTATGAATTTCGGCAAGACAAAATTAACAGTACAGATGTTGCTTTGCAAAAGCGCAGTAACCACAGTGTTTTTTTACAGGATCAAATTCGGTCTTCATTAAAACAAAATTTCGAAATTACTCTCGTGCCTGCACTGAGGTGGGATAAATTTTCTGATCTCGATGAGCAGATCAGTCCCAAGATGGGATTCTCACTTAGATACCTAGCCGGGTTTCAGTTGAATCTTAGAGGCAATTGGGGAAAGTCTTTCCGTGCGCCTTCTTTTAACGATCTTTACTGGCCTGCTGGTCCTTTTGCCGTAGGTAATCCCGATTTAAAACCTGAAAAAGGAATCGGTTATGATTTAGGGTTCCTGCTAAATTTAAAAAGAACCGGGTATTGGGCTTTTGAAGTAAACTATTTCAATTCGAACTTGGAGAATTTAATTATCTGGGGGCCGGATGCGAACTTTGTATTTAGTCCGGAAAACGTGCAAGAGGCGAGCATCAAGGGGTTTGAATCGAGACTAAGCTACAGTGATCCAAATGATATCGCCCATCTGAATTTAGATTATACTTATCTCGATGCCGAGGATGCGGTGAACAATAATCAGTTGATTTATCGACCCAAGCATCAACTAAAGGCTGAATTGATTGTGAGTATCAAGCAAATTCGAGTGAAAGGTGGGTTTAGATTCCTGGGGAAAAGATTTACTAACGCCGATAACTCAAGCTTGCTAGACTCGCATAGTTTAGTTGATATTGGAGCCGCTTGGAATCAACCTTTTAATGTTGGTAATTTCAAGATTAAGATAGCAATGCGGAACATCTTTGATAAACAAATAAAAGTTATTGACGGTTTTCCTGCACCCGGACGTGAACTGCGATCCAGTGTGGGTTTTACATTCTAAAATGTTTCAGGGGTTTCCCAACAATGAACTTTAAGTAGGGTATCGCAGTGGCTTCCGACACTGCGATACTTGAGCCGGTGGCTGAGGCCACCGGCCTACCCGCTTGCATTTAAGATTTATCTCAACAAAAACACAAAATGAAAATCGTTTCGCTCTTACCCAGTGCAACCGAAATTGTTTATGCGCTTGGCTTAGGTGAGCAGCTTTTGGCGGTCACACACGAATGTGACTATCCGTCTGGAGCCACCGAGAAGCCGGTAATTACTTCAAGTGTTTTAGAGCATTCGCATAGTTCGAGTCTACAAATACACAAAGGCATTACCGGCTTGGTTCATGAAGGAAAAAGCATTTACCATTTGAATGAAAAACTGCTTGCTGAAATTAAACCGGATTTGATTTTGACACAAGAACTATGTGATGTTTGTGCAGTTTCTTATAACATTGTCTTTGAGGCAGCAAAAATTTTGGAGGGCGAGGAGGAAATTATTTCTCTGGAACCGCATTTTTTTCGAGATATTTTGTCAAACATTTTGCTGGTTGGAGAAAAGACAGGAAAGAATCAGCAAGCTAAACAGTTAATTGAATCGTTTGAGCAAAGAATTGCTTTTGTAGAGGATAAAACCAGCAAACTAACTGCTCCCCGCAAAGTTTATTGCATGGAATGGATCGATCCGCCGTTTGCTGCCGGCCACTGGATTTCCGAAATGGTATCGATTGCCGGCGGCAGAGAAGAGTTGGCCGTTAAGGGAAAGCCATCCGTGCAAATTGAGTGGCAAGATGTGGTTGATTACGCCCCGGAGATTCTTGTTTTCATGCCCTGCGGGTTTGGTTTAGAAAAATCGATTGCAGAAGCAAAGCAGGTTCAAAGTTGGCCGGGCTGGTCAGATCTCCCTGCTGTGCAAAAAGATCAAGTTTATGCGGTAGACGGCTCCTCATTTTTTAACCGGCCGGGTCCAAGGCTAGTCGATGGCCTCGAAATTCTTGCTCAAATACTCAATCCGGAGATTTTTTCTTCTATTTCACAGCAGCAAAATTACCAAAAAATACCTTTCGCCTGATAACCGTTCATATGTTTGGATTTCTACCATTTAATCTGCATAAATTATACCCTAAAATTATTGAATCAACTCAGTTAGAACATAAGCAGGTAATTGTGATAGTATATAGGATTAAAAAACCGGCTCCTTTTTGACTAACGTATTTTTTACATGCAAAATGTTACTATACTTTAACTGCGTTTCAACAAATATTACTTGACTATCAAGTTTATAAATTGTATTTTTTTGGTAAAAGTGAACGGTTTCTGACCACCTCGATTACGATTTCAAATTGTTTTATTACCTATAAATTTGAAAAAAACTTCAATGAAAACACCGGTTGAATTGTTTGACTGTGAACTCATTTCTTCTTTTTTTTAGGAGTGAGTTGTTTAAAGATGAGATGAGTGAACCCACCGAAATAGTCCAACACGGTTACTATGTTAGTCCCAAGCGCTGCAGAAAATTCAAAACCTACTGACTATTTCAAAATTTAACTAAAAGTGAGCACAAGCGAGCATGCCTAGCAGCAGGATACTGGTTGTCGATGATGTCCCGGTAAATATTCAATTACTCGTTACCTATCTTGCTGCTGAAGGCTATGATGTCGTTTCGGCCAAAGATGGGCACGATGCGATGAAAGCGGTTAAGGAGCATCAGCCGGATTTGATTTTACTCGATGTTATGATGCCCAAAATGAATGGCTTTAAAGTCTGCGAAGTAATTAAATCTGATGACGCTACTAAATTTATTCCGGTGATTCTGGTGACGGCGCTTAACGAATTGGAAGATAAAGTTAAAGGCATGAATTCCGGAGCTGATGACTTTTTGGCCAAACCGTTTAACAAATTAGAACTGCTTGTTAGAGTCCGTTCGCTATTGCGGATTAAGCATTTGCACGACGAGCTTCAGGAAAAAGTTATTGAGCTGCAAAGAACAAAAGAAGAATTGCGTCAGCTTGCTATTACAGATGGATTGACCGGTTTATATAATTATCGTTACTTCAAAGAGCAGTTGCTGCAGGAGTTAAAACGGGCGCAACGGCACAGTTTGAACATATCCGTTGTGATGATCGACATTGATCACTTTAAACAATATAATGATAAAAATGGCCACCCTGCCGGCGACGTTGTCCTGAAAGACATTGCGCGATTACTTAGAGACAATATTCGAAATATTGACCTGGCAGCAAGGTATGGCGGTGAAGAATTTTCCCTCATTCTCATTGAAACTGATAAACCGTCGGCAAAAATTGTATCTGAAAAAATAAGAAAGCTTGTCGAAGACTATGGTTTTGCTTATGAAAGTTCTCAGCCGGACGGTAAGCTGACCATAAGTACCGGTGTTGCAACATTCCCGGAAGACGGCGAAGATTTCGATACTTTGGTCAGTAAAGCAGATCAACGATTATATCGTGCCAAAGAGGCGGGCAGGAACCTTATTTTTGTAGATTCATAGAGAGGTTGATGAAATTTCCATTTATAAAAAGACCTTCAATTTTTAAGAAGTTATTTCTTTTAACATTTCTTGTTGCTGCAGTTCCAATTGGATTGTCCTGGATTTATTTTATCTACGTGGGCACCGGCCTGGACAGCCAGGTTGATTTGCCCTTTGTCTATTACGGACTATTTATGTTGACTCTGTGTTTGGCTGTCATTGGCGCTTATTACTTTAGCAGGCAAATCAGCCGTCCTATTACTCAGTTCAAAAATAGCGCCCTTGAAATTGCTCGCGGTAATTTCGACCATAAAATTTCAATAGATTCTGATGACGAAATAGGCAAACTGGCCAAAATTTTTGATTATATGACCGAGGAATTTCGCAAGCAGCATATTCAGGGAAGTCTGTCTCAGAAAAAGCAAATTGAGACGATTCTTCAGGAAATCGGGGATGGCGTTATTGTTACGGATGCGAATAATAAGATCCTGCGAATCAATTCAGTTGCAATTAAGTGGTTTAATTTGGATGAAAATAGCGAAAAAAAACCTCTTCGGGATTTAATTGAAGACGAAACATTGGTTAAATGTATAGATGAAATTGGCAGAAATAGCAAAAAGAAAAGTGCAACCATCGAGATAACTACGTTACCGCTGGGTGAAACTAAACCCATAATTCTGCAAGCGTTGGCTTCCCGAATTGAAGACGACGAGGGCGTCGGAGCAGAAATGAATAACACGGAAGGGCTGATTGGTGTGGCGACGATTTTTCGGGATATTACCCGGGAAAAAGAAATAGATCGTTTAAAGACCGAATTGGTCTCTCTGGTTGCACATGAGCTCAGATCCCCGCTCACTTGTATTTCCGGCTTTAGTGAATTGCTCCTGGATGAAACCATCACCCGCGATCAATCCGAGGAATATGCTTCCATTATCCTTAAGGAATCAAATCGTTTAAGTGAGCTGATAAACAAGTTTCTGGATATTTCAAAAATTGAGGCTGGAAAAAGCCAGATTAGAAAAACTCCCGTCGATATAAAGATGCTGGTTGAAAAAGTACTGGATTTTAATTCTCAATTGGCTGACAGAAAGAAAATTAGTGTTACTTTAGAAGTGCCGTCGGAGGTCACGACGATTTACATCGATCGGGATATGATGGAACAAGCAATTTTGAATGTATATTCAAATGCAATTAAATACAGCGCTGAAAAAGCCCACGTGACCGTACGGATCACTGAAAGTGAAGAGGAAATCCAAATCGGTATTGAAGATACGGGATTTGGTATTTCGGAGGAGTCGCTCCCACATATTTTTGACAAATTTTATAGAATCACTGATGACGAAAAAGTTCGAGATATCGCTGGCTCCGGATTAGGACTTTCATTAGTTAAGGAAATTGTAGAAATACACGGGGGTCTAATTAGGGTTAAGAGCAAGCTGGGTCAGGGGTCAACATTTACCGTCATTCTTCCCAAAAACAAACAAATGACAGAAGAGGAAAATATTGCTGAGCAGATGGCTGGTTAACATAACTCAGGTGTTTATTTAGCGCCGCGCCCATGGATAATAACAAAAAGATAATTCTACTTGTGGATGATGATCCTGATATGCTTGAAATTGGCGGCATTATTGTTAAGCGAGCCGGATATGGGTGCATCCCCGCTATGTCCGGAGAAGAGGGATTGGCCTCTCTAATCCAAAACAAGCCGGATCTGGTCATACTGGATTATATGATGCCTAACATGAATGGGTTTGAGTTTTTCCAGCAACTCAGGCAAAATTCAAAATACAAAATTGTGCGGGATACGCCAGTTATTCTATTAACGGCTGCTTCTGAGAAAGAGACAGAACGACAGAAGTTGTTCGAGTTAGGATTAAGCAATTTCCTATTGAAACCTTTTGGCAATCGCGAGTTGTTAAATATTATCGATAATGTCTTAATTCAACATGAGCTACGTTTAAAAAATAAGGAGTTGCAAGAGCAGGTTAAGCGCATAGAATACAAATACCAGGACTTGATTGAGAATGCTAGTGATTTAATCTTCACCTTAGATGTGCAGGCGAAGTTTGTTTTCATCAACAGACGCATGGCCACAATTTGTAAACAACATAGAGAAGATTGGATCGACAAGAGTTTTTTTGATATTATTGTTGTCGAGGATCGGGAAGAGGCCGCAGCGAAAGTAAAGAAAACCATAGAAGGTCGGTCAAGAATTTTTGAAGTTCGGATTAAAAGCGAAAAGGGCAAATATATTTACCTTTCCATTAACATAAATCCAATATTCGAAAAGGGAGAAATTGTAGGATGTGTCGGTATTGCTCGGGATATCACCGAAAAGAAACAGCTAGGCCAGGAAATTGTTGAATTAAAAAATTTCAATGAGAGCATAATACAAAGTATAAGTTCAGGTTTAATTACAGTTGATCTGCATCATAAGATAACCTCTTTTAACCACAGTGCTGAAGAAGTGTTGGGATATCCGGAAATTGAGGTCATTGGCAAACCCTTAAATGAAGTTTTTGCAAAGGAAGATTGCGAAAAATTACTGTCAAACATGGATGAGCCGGATAGAGAGCTTTTGAACCGTGAGATGCCGCTGACTGCCAAAGACGGCAATCGGGTTTATATCGGTTTTACCGTTACGCCAAGAATCGACACGCAAAATCGGCGGGTTGGCTCGATAATTTCTTTTAAGGACATTACGCAAATAAAACAGATGCAGGTCGAAGTTCAGAGGATGGATAGGTTGGCATCTATGGGGGTTCTGGCTTCAGGAATTGCCCATGAAATCAGAAACCCTCTCGCCGGTATCAAAACTATCGCCCAAACATTAGAGGAAGATATCGAGCCCGATGATTCCCGTCGTGAATATGTCTCCCGTATTGTTCGGCAAGTCAACCGGATGGATGATTTACTTAAGACAATCTTTTCTTATGCAAAACCCCGCCAGCCAAAAAGAAATTTGCACCGGTTCCAGGAAATAGTACAGGAAGTTGTTGCTTTATTGGAGAATCGAATGCGGGCACAATCTGTTAAATACATTGAAGCCTATCATTCTGATTTGCCCTTGGTTCATGTTGATTTTCATCAATTAGAACAGGTATTTGTAAATTTGTTTCTAAATGCCTTAGATGCCATGCCCAAAGGGGGCGAGTTAAAGCTCGAGGCCTATCCAAAAATAACGACGCTATGCCGTGTCGATCGGCGTGGGCGTTCTTTCTCGGTTCAAAACAAGAGCTCTCTGTACACCGAGGTCAGCATAACCGATACCGGAGAGGGAATTGATTCGAGTAACCTGAATTCGATTTTCAATCCATTTTTCACCACCAAACCTCAGGGCTCTGGTTTGGGGTTGTCAATTGTTTATAGAATTATGTCGGAACATCAAGGAGATATCCAGGTAGGCACCACCACAAATAACGGTACGACATTTAAGCTCCTGTTACCTACGGAGGGATAAGATTTATGTCTAAGGGAAACATACTAATAGTCGAAGATAACGAAGATTTAGGCCTAACTCTGGCTGACGTTTTGAGAAAAGAAAGCAACAAAGTCAGCATTGCCTTAACCGGCGAGCATGCTTTGTCTGTCCTTCAAAAAGAGATAATCAACTTGGTTCTTTTGGATATTAAACTTCCCGACATTAATGGTATAGAGCTGCTTCAAAAAATTAAAGAGAAGGACCCGGATATTCTGGTAATTATGATAACTGCACTAACCGACGCTAAACCCGCGATAGACGCCATGAAAATGGGCGCCTATGATTATTTGATGAAGCCGTTTGAATTGGATGAGCTTAAGATCGATGTGGCAAAAGCTCTGGAGACTCAGGATCTCAAAAGAGAGGTGACCCGACTCAAGAGCCAGCGCAAAGAGGCATTTCCAGACAATGAGCTTTTTGGAGAAACGGAACCGATACGCGAACTCAAGAAGCTGATTCATATCGTCGCATCAACACCGAAGACCTCTGTTTTGATTCAAGGTGAAAGCGGCACGGGAAAAGAGCTGGTTGCAAATGCTATTCATAACTGGAGCCAGCGTAAAGATAAGCCGCTGGTTAAAATCAATTGCAGCGCGATTCCGGAAACTCTTCTGGAGAGCGAGCTGTTTGGTCATGAAAGGGGTTCGTTTACTGATGCCAAAACTCTCAAAAAAGGCATCTTTGAAATGGCCAACAACGGCACGATTTTTTTAGATGAAATTTCCAGCATGCAGATGTCCATTCAACCGAAACTTTTGCGCGTACTCGAAACCCAGTCTTTTCGGAGAATCGGCGGGACTTCAGACATCCAGATCGACGTGAGAATAATTGCCGCCACAAATAGAAATCTTGAAGATTGCATTGAGAAGCAGATTTTCAGGGAAGATTTATATTACCGACTGAAAGTGATGGTCATAAACATTCCACCGTTGCGGGAAAGGCAGGAGGATGTCATTCCGTTAGCTATGTTGTTTATTGAGCGAAACAACAAAGAAATTGTCAAAGAGATAAAAGGCATCTCTCCCGAAACTCAGGAGCGCATGCTGAAATACAACTGGCCAGGCAATGTTCGGGAACTTAAAAATGTGATCGAAAGAGCGGTTATTTTATGTGGCGAGGATAAACTCCAGTTAGACCATCTGCCGGAACTGCGAGATGGCGTTTCGAGACTAGGACCTTCCAAGGAATTTTCTTCCTTTTCAAGCGACGACGACTCCTTAGAAGCAATGGAGAAACAGCATATTTTTAGAATGCTGGAAAAATATAACGGCAACAAGTCTCAAACTGCCCGAAACCTGAGCATCTCTCGTTCAACTCTTCGCGAGAAAATGAAAAACTACGGCATCGCTTGATTGGATTGGCCTAAAATCGGCCATCTGCTTGAGATTTCTTCAGCTTTTTTACCTTCCTAAATCTTCTATTTTTTTATTCTTATTAAGCATTTCGAGAGTTGTAAAAATTTCTTATTGAGTTAAGGTTTTGATTTTCTTTGACGAAACTATTTTGAGAGGTTTTCTCTCTATAAACTTTGAGCGAAAACAGATCAACACGTAAAAAATGGTACGGCCTTTGCTTTAATGATGCCAAAATAAGTTTATCAGAAATGACCAACTAAAGGAATGTTATGGGAGAGGTTATCGCCATTTCCAGCCAGAAAGGTGGTGTTGGCAAAACGACAACAGCAGTAAATTTAGGCGCAAGTCTGGCCCATCTGGGGCATCGTGTCTTATTGATCGATATGGATCCCCAGGGAAGTGTTTCGGCAAGTTTCGGTCACAATCGTTATGATATCGTTGCCGGAATTATAGACATTTTTATTGAAGAGGTTCCAGTTTCAAAAGCAATTCATGCGACCGGGCAAGATAATTTTGATTTTATCCCCACAAATTTATGGGCAGATGAAAGCGAAAAAAGAAAGTTAATTGGAATTGCTCCGAAAATACAATTAAAAAAGGTTTTGGAACCCATTAAAGAAGACTACGATTTTATTCTGATTGATTGTCCGCCGTCTGTCGGAAATTTGACTTTTAATGCCCTGACAGCGGCCGACTCGATAATTATTCCAATCCAGTGCGAATACTACGCTCTCAAAGCTCTGGGACGCTTCCTGAAGCTCACCAGAATTATTAAAAATGAGTTGAATCCAAATTTAAGATACCGCGGTTTTTTGTTGACTATGGTGGATATACGAAATAAGCTCACTAATATAGTAATCGAAAAAATCCGGTGTACATTGCAGGGATTGGTTTTTGACACCATGATTCCAAGAAACATTAGGTTGGCCGAAGTTCCTTACCGCGGCGGTGCTGTGATAACCTTTGACAAAAGCTGCAAGGGTGCACAAAGCTATTTAGATTTAGCGAACGAGGTCCTCGACCACAAAGTAAGAACCGTGGTAACCGCTGAAGAGTCTGAGAAAATAAACGTTGTAGAGGGAGTCTAATATTGCCTACGATTCTTTTAGTTGAAGATGATACTAACACTCGTTTTGGACTTGCAGAGATTTTAACAAGTGAAGGCTACGACGTCGTATTAGCGGAGGATGCTGAGGAAGCCCTTGAAAAGGTAGACTGGGAAACCGACTTGCTATTATCAGATTTACAACTTCCCGGGATCTCTGGTTTGGCGTTGTGGAATCAAGCGAGGCAGCGGTACCCGGAGTTGGTTTCAATCATTATGACTGCATTTAACACTCCCGAAAATAAATTGCAAGCGGAGGATTCAGGGGTTTTCTCTTTTCTCAACAAGCCTTTGAATATTGATCAGTTGTTATCAGCAATAGAGAACGCACTGCTTCAAAATAAATTAAATGGGCGACATATTTTGATAAAGGCACTGTGATTGAATCGTGATTCATTTGAGTTCTTTTTAAATCGGAAGGAGGTAACGGTTTTGATAGTTTCATTTTTGGTTTCTATGTTTAAGAAGGCTTTATTTATGGGTCTCATGGTTTTGATGTTCGTATCAGTGATGAGTTTTACCCACAATAATAGCTTAAAACTGCAGAAGGAACGCGAGACGCTCAGCGAAATCACGCGCGAGGTGCTGAACTATCAAGGGACTGTCAAGACAGAAAGTTTCCGAAAAAATGCCATCAACAAAATTATTGGCATCATTGACAGATATAATCGCACAATGAGTAGCAGCTTGAAATATGACATTGCCAGAGAAATCCAAAAGATGAGTGTTAAATATTCAAATTTGGATATCAATCTCATTTGTGCAACCATTACTCATGAAAGCGCGCGAAGTTGGCGGCCGGAAGTGGTGTCCCCGGCAGGAGCTTTGGGGTTGATGCAAATTATGCCATATACCGGGAAACATCTTGTCAAGCATGAAGGGATTAAGTGGACGTCTTCTAAGGAAGTTCTATTTAACCCGATTACCAATATAAGAATAGGCTGCCGTTATCTTTCCATGTTGGTTGAGCTTTACAATGTTGATGGCGGCCTTGCGGCCTATAACGGCGGGCCAAGACGAGCCAAAAAATGGATTACCAGCGGGCGCAATTATGACGTTTTGCTGGAAGAAACCCGGTATTATGTACCCGCAGTTTTGGAATTATATGATCATTATAAAAGCAGAACTTTGTTAGATTAGGTTTAAGTTAAGATATGCCAGTAAAACCGAACGAGTTGTCAATAGATCATTTTCGTACCGAGCTGATAAATCGTTTTTTCCATTCTGAGAGTTACTTTTTACATTGTTTTGGCCACCACCTTCAGGCTTTCCTGGATGAGGGAGGCAACTCAAACAAGAATGAGTATCTGCTCGTCGGAAATTTGATGGATAAACTCGTCGCTTCTCAGAATGTCACTTCCGAATTCGAATCAATTTTAGCGCTGCAAGGTTTTGAAGAGTTCAAGGAAAGGCTCTCAAATGGAATTCAATACCTCTACGAGTCCGACCTGGAACCTGAAAAAATGAAAATCGAGATCGAGAGTCTGGCGCAATCGATGTTCGGCAGTGCAGTAGCTGCTTTTCAAAATGAAGAAAGCAATCATGAAATAAAAAGCCTGCTTGGGATTAATCTCATACCGGCAGATAGTGTAGATGTGTTAGAGTTACAGGAGCCATCTTCTGAAGGACCAGGATTAACGGAGTCAGAATTCTCAATGGAAGAGACAGACGGCATGGATGCCATTCCTCGGAACCAATTTGAAGAAAAGGATTTTCTTCTACCTGTGGATGAGGGCAAGGACGCGAACCCTGATGAACTGGAAGTTGGTTTGGTTGAAGAAGATGGCTCTCGTAACTCTGCCCATGACGATGTTATCCTGATTAATAGTGAAGTAAGTCAGAAACCCGCAAGTGTTGATGAGGCCTTTCATTTGGCTGTGGGAAACCAAGTTAATGAATTACAGAATAAAATTGACCTTCTGAGCTCCGAGAACCATAACAGCAACAGCTTGCAGAAGTGTGATGAAATTTTTGAAAATATTCTTTCCAGTTCGATGATTTGTGGTTTTGACGCGGTTGAAGAAGTCGCTGCGCAAGCAAGAAGATTTTTAGCGAACCTAAGCAGACAGTCAAATTTTGACGGCTGTCTTGCAATCTCACTGCTGACAGAAACAGTCAGCGTTCTTAAGATGATTTTGGAAAACGACCCGGATAACGTTGACGAACAAGCAATTTCGAATCTTTCTCAAAACCTTCTGAACCCGAATACAGTTGTCCCTACCAAAGAAGACGCTTCCGTAGCGCCAAAACCAAATAAAGAAAAGAATGATGAGCCGGTTAATTCTGGGCACTCCAATCTTGATGAATTTAAACTACCTGGCGAGGATGAGATTTTTAGTTTAATTAGCGAAATATCTGGAAATAGTCCACTTCAACAAGGAGTGGATATGCCTCCGAAATCGTCACCAGAGCCAGAGCCTGAAATTAGTGCTGACGTCATGCAGGCTGAACCTGAGGACTTACTTTCAAGTTATAAGCAGCAGGCGGAGCTTTATTTTAAGGTAATTGAGCAAGCGCTGAATCTTCTTGAGGGGCAACCCGGCCATAAAACCGCTCTCAAAGATATTGAGCTCGCTTGCAAATCGCTCTACGAGCTTTTAATGAAAATGAACCTGGATTCCATCGCTAAAACACCTGCACTTATGTCCAAATTAATCAATAGCATAATAAGCAATAGATATTCGCTGTCCACACACGAGCATAGCTTAATCAAAAATTCACTCAAAGATTTTCATGATATTGCCAACGTAGTTGATACGGAAAGACGAGAGTTTAAGGAAAACCTCGCTTCACTACAATCTTTGAATTCAAAAATTAAAATGAGCCAATCTCCATTACCCGATGCCAGAACGATAGACAAATTTTAAAGAAGATAAAGTTTTATTCGCATTACATCATGATGATATGGTTAGTACAATGGCAAACAAAATTAAGACTGAAATAGATAAGCAACTGGAAGCAGTTCTCAGTTCACATAAAACCAAAATTCGTATTGTCGGTACAGGTGGGGGAGGAAACAACACGGTCACCCGGTTAGTTGAAGTCGGCATTAGTGAGGTTGACGTAATTGCCGTAAATACGGATGCCCAGGACTTGCTCTATGCCAAAGCTGATCACAAGGTTTTGATTGGCAAAAACATTACCCATGGCCTGGGAGCTGGCAGCGATCCTCAAAAAGGTGAAGATTCAGCGAAAGAAAACATTGAGGAACTGGAGGAAGTTCTCTCTGACAGCGATATGGTTTTTATCACCTGCGGACTGGGCGGGGGCACAGGAACAGGTTCAGCTCCGGTCATTGCTGAGATTTCCAAGAGATGTGGGGCACTGACCATAGCGGTGGTAACATTGCCATTTAGCGACGAAGGCGTTATTAGATGGGAAAATGCTCGAAAAGGCCTCGAACAGTTACAGAATAACGTTGATACGGTCATTGTCGTTCAGAACGACCTGCTATTAGATTTAGTTCCGGATATGCCCCTGAATGCTGCTTTTAAATTTGCAGACGAAATTTTAGTGAATGCGGTTAAAGGAATCACCGAGCTGGTGACCGAGAAGGGCCTGGTAAATCTGGACTTTGCCGATGTGAAAACCATCATGCAAGGCGGCGGACTTGCGATGATCGGTTTGGGAGAAACAGATTCGCAAGAAAACATCGAAGAAGCAGCCAAGAAAGCGCTGGAAAATCCGCTGCTAGATATCGATATTACTGGCGCGAAGAGCGCGTTGATTAACATAACCGGCGGTCAAGATATGTCTTTGAAGTCAGCGAAAACCATTATGAAGACAGTTGCCGAGCAATTAGATCCATCTGCGAAAATTATTTGGGGAACCCGAATCGACGAATCTATGGGGCAGTCCCTGAGAGTGATGCTCATCGTGACCTGCTTGAAATCCGGCCAACCCTCGACCTCTGGGAAGGAAACCCGGCCGAGCTTCGAAATAAGTGACGAAACGTCTTCCCAAGATGAAGCCGAAGAGGTTCAAGTGGTTGAAAATTCAGACACAGCTTCGCAGCATCCTTCCAAATCTCAAAAAGTATTTTCCGAAATTTTCATGGAAGAGACAGAAACGGACATTTCAGTCCTGGAAGAAGCGATTAATAACTTAGCTGTAGAAAGTGGTGAGAACGAGAAACATCTTAGTGACATTAGCACCTCTGCTTCATCTATTTACAGTTCATCTGAATTGTTTGATTATGACAAAATATCAGAGTTCGCAGAACTTTTGGGAGAAGTTACTAAAGATGCATTAAATGGTAAACTCAATCTTTCTGAAGACGTCATAGAATTATTTCAACAAATGCCTTCAGCGTTAAGAAGTGCCACGAAAGGAGATGGAAAAGACCTCGAAGAGATAAAGCAAAGTATTCTGAAGTTACTGGACTCGATTATTCAATCGCGCGACACCGATTCGGCTCCGGATTTTGAATCCACTGATGAAGAGCCTGAGATTCTTAATGAATCCGAAGCTCAGGAAGAGGAAGTTGAGGATCTTGAGCATACAAATGTTCGTGAAACGGTAAAATACTTTGATAAACTGCTTTAATTTCAGCTGCTAATATTGAAAGCATGAACTCGTCAAGTATGCAGGATCCCTCATTGCAAAAACCTTATGTTCGCAAGGTAATGCGAGGTTTAAAAAAGATAAGGATTGCCCTTGCCAGGGTTCATGACAACCCGAACAATCGCGATGCTTGTATTGAAATTCGGAACACAGCCCAATCAATTTCCGAACTTGCAATGATACATGGGTATCACGGCGTCGAAAGCATCGCGCGCAAGATTTATACCTCATTTAAGCGGTCCAAAATTAAATCAGATCCTGATTTTCTTTACAAAATCGAACTCGCTGTCAAAGGCATTCAACGTGTGGTGGGAATGGAAGACGGGATAGAGAGTAAATTGACCATTGAAAAGGTAACTCGGGGCGCGAAAGAGGTCTCTAAACAAATCTCAAGTCTCGATGAGCTTAGTGAAGAGCAGCGCCAAATGGTTGAATTGGAAAGTGACGCGAAACTTTTATTTGATATAAAAGAGAGCGATTTTTTAAACAATATTCCAGGTGTACCCATCTCAAAAAATATAAAAACCGATCTTAAGATCAACCCGAACCGGCAAGATACCTTCCTGAGCAGATAAATAAAATCGTCTCATAACACCTCCGACGCCAGCTTTTCAATCGAAAGGCTGGCTTTTTATTTGTAAGTCAATTATGGCCGTAGACCTATTTGACAGGTTCAACTTCGAATATCTTTGAACTATCGTCTAACATTTAGAAAACGGTTGATTTTTTCACCGAAATTTATTAAAATGGCTTAACTAAAATCATATTTGGAGAATTTTGGAGACTAAATGCACAAAAAAGTTATTGGCGAAGCGTTAACTTTTGATGATGTTTTGCTGGTACCGGATTATTCCGAGGTTTTGCCCAAAGAAACAGATACCCAAAGCTGGTTAACTAAAACCATTCAACTAAATCTGCCTTTAGTTGCGGCGGCGATGGATACGGTAACAGAATCCGGGCTGGCGATTGCTCTCGCCCGTGAAGGAGGCATTGGGATTATTCATAAAAACATGTCGATTCAGCAGCAGGTAGAAGAAGTGGATCGCGTGAAACGCTCGGAAAGCGGCATGATTTACAACCCGATTACTTTAACACCGGTACACAAAGTTAAAGAAGCCATGTCGCTCATGAACCGGTATAAAATTTCAGGCATCCCCATTGTCGAAGGATCAAAATTGGTGGGCATTTTAACCAACCGCGATTTGAGATTTGAAATCGATACTGAATTGGAAATTAAACAGGTGATGACAAGCGGTAATTTAGTGACGGTTCCGGCCGGCACTACCTTAGAACAAGCTGAGAAGATTCTGCAAAAAAACCGCATTGAAAAACTCCCGGTGGTCGATGGCGATAATAATCTTAAAGGTTTAATCACAGTGAAAGACATCCAGAAAAAGCGCCTTTACCCAATGGCTGCGAAAGATGGGCACGGGCGGCTGCGAGTCGGCGCTGCTGTCGGTGTTGCAAACGATACTCTGGAACGAGTACAGGCGCTGGTTGACGTGCAGGTAGACGTTATTGCAATTGATACGGCTCACGGACATTCAAGAGGTGTGATTGAAACGGTAAAACGGGTCCGGCAGAAATATCCAAAAGTGCAAATTATAGCCGGGAACGTTGCGACAGGTGAAGGGGCGCGTGCTTTGATTCAAGCCGGGGCCAATGCTATAAAAGTTGGCATGGGACCGGGCGCAATTTGTACCACTCGCGTAGTTGCGGGCATTGGTATGCCGCAGATCACGGCAATTATGAATTGCGCCGAAGTCTGTCAAGAACATCAAATTCCCCTAATTTCAGATGGCGGGGTTAAACAGACCGGTGACATTCCGAAAGCGATCGCAGCGGGTGCGGACACAGTTATGATTGGTAACTTGTTTGCCGGGACCGAAGAGAGTCCTGGTGAAAAAATTTACTTAGGCGGCAGAAGTTTTAAACTTTACAGGGGTATGGGTTCTCTTTCCGCAATGCAGCAAGGGAGCAAGGACAGGTATTTTCAGGAGGGAGAGAAGGATTTGCGAAAATTAGTTCCCGAAGGAATCGAAGGCCGGGTGCCTTATCGTGGAAAACTGAGTGAGGCAGTCTATCAAATGGTTGGTGGTCTAAAAGCGGCCATGGGGTACTGTGGCACAAATAATATTGAAGAACTTAAGAAGAAAGGTCAGTTTGTTAAGATTACCGGTGCCGGTTTAATGGAGAGTCATCCTCACGATATCGTCATTTCCCGGGAAGCCCCGAATTATAATATCGATCGAATTCAATAAAAAAGAAACCGGGGTTGCAAGCCTCTACCGGGATTAGGGGGAGTTACCGGTTGAGACACGCGTGCCCGGTTTCATATATTTTTATTTAAAAAGGAGAGCTAAAGATTGTTGACAAAGATGGTTAGTCGTGATTTTTGATTTGCCGCTTTATTGCGATGAATAATCCGTTTTGAAGCAAGTTTGTCCAGCAAAGATGAAGTGCGTGGTAAAATCTTTTCTGCATCCTCCTTTGTTTTTGAAGAAAGCACATCTTTGATTGTTGATTTCAGCATCGACTTGTAATGCCGATTGCGTTGTCTTGATTTTTCACTTCTCCGAATCCGTCTAACGGATGATGCATAATTAGCCATTTTCCCTAACGTATCTCCTTAATATTCAATTTTTAGTGTCCAAATATACGAAAATAGATCACTTTTGTCAATAGAAAAAACCGAGTCAGTTTTTTTTAGATTTTCTTGATCGGCTTTGGTTTAATGCCTATATTTCAAAACAAAGAAAGAAGAGTCGTAAGAATTAAAAAGCAGAAATATCGCTCGCAAAAATTGAACTGCACAGAAAATAATTTGGTAAAACGTGTCTAAATCTGAGCCCCAAAAAAAGACCCCCATGATGGAACAGTATCTTTCCATCAAAGCAAAACATCAGGATTCAATTCTCTTCTTTCGGATGGGGGATTTCTATGAGCTGTTTTTTGATGATGCCAAAACTGCCTCTGAAGTCCTTGGGTTGACCCTTACCTCACGCGCGCACGGTAAAAAATCCGCGGGCGTGCCTCTCGCCGGTTTTCCTCACCACAGTCTTGATACTTATTTATCCAAAATGATTAAAGCGGGATTCCGGGTTGCAATTTGCGAGCAGCTTGAAGATCCCAAAGCCACCAAAACCATTGTGAAGCGTGATGTCACCGAAATAATTACACCCGGCACGGTTCTAGCAGATGATTTGCTTGACAGCAAGCGGAATAATTTTTTGTGTTCGCTTTATTTTAAAAAAGAAATCTGTGGTCTGGCAAGGGTCGATATTTCTACAGGTGAATTTACCGTCTACGAAATGCCGATCGAACAATTTGTTGAAGAAATTAAACGAACTTCACCTGCGGAGATTCTACTTTCCGAGGAGCAAGCTGCGTTTGTAGAGGGAAAATTAGGTACGGTAGAAAAATACTTTCTCACAAAACGGGAGGAGTGGATATTTTCACGGGATTATGGCTACGAAACCCTGACCACTCATTTTGGGACACTCTCTTTGAAAGGCTTCGGCTGCGATGATCTGGACACGGGAATATGTGCGGCTGGCGCTGCGTTCCATTACTTAAAAGAAGTTCAAAAGTCCCACTTGCTGCACATCAGCCGAATCCAACGTCAGTCCGCAAACGAATTTGTAGGCATCGACAGCGATACCAGGAGAAATCTGGAGCTGCTTAAATCCCTGCGAAGCGGAACCAGTCAGGGAACTTTGATTTCAACAATCGATAGAACCAAAACGGCAATGGGGGGACGCAAGCTGGTGCAGTGGATGTTGAAGCCGCTGCTGAATCCAAATCAAATTCGGAAAAGATTAGACGCCGTTGAAGAACTTAAAAAATCTACTAACGTGCTGAGCGAGGTTAGTGAGATCCTTGTACGCATTGGCGATCTTGAAAGATTTGTCTCGAAGATCATTACGAACCGCGCCACTGCACGGGACATAAATGCTTTAAAGAACTCTTTAAAAACATTTCCTGAATTAAAAAAGAGCCTGGGCAAAGTAGAGAGTACCGACCTGATCTCGGTTCGTGATAAGATTGATAACTTAGAAAAGCTGGTTGTGAAGATTGAAAAGGCAATTGTCGATGACCCGCCGCTGGCAGTTACCGAAGGCGACATCATCAAGCGGGGTTACGATAAAGAGCTTGATGACTTGAGAGACATTTCCTATTCCGGGAAAGATTGGATTGCCCGGCTGCAGGGCCAGGAGCGCGAAAAGACCGGCATCCCATCTTTGAAAGTAAGCTTCAACAAGGTATTCGGATACTACATTGAAGTTACCAAACCGAATCTTTCCAAAGTCCCGGATTATTACACCCGCAAGCAAACCCTGGTCAACGCCGAAAGATTCATCACACCGGATTTAAAGGCATACGAAGAAAAAATTTTAGATGCGGATGATAAAATTGTTACAATCGAGTACGAGCTTTTTGATCAAATTCGCAAGATGGCTGCGGAACAAGCCAAAACAATCCAAAAAAATGCGCAGTTGATTAGCACGCTGGATTGTTATGCCGGTTTTGCACAACTCGCGGTCGAAAATAACTACGTTCGGCCTGAAATCAACGATGGTTCACAAATCTCGATCATGGAAGGCCGTCACCCGGTGGTGGAAAAGCTGCTGCCCTACGGTGAATCTTTTATTCCCAACGACAGCCAACTGGATGCAAAAAAGGAGCAAATCATTATCTTGACCGGACCAAACATGGCGGGAAAGTCAACCTATTTGCGGCAGGTTGGTTTGATTGTTTTGCTGGCGCAAATGGGGTCTTTCGTACCCGCGAAAGCAGCGAAGATTGGGGTGGTGGATAAAATTTTTACCCGGGTCGGTGCTTCGGATAATTTAGCCGGTGGTGAAAGCACATTCCTGGTTGAGATGAATGAAACTGCGAATATTTTAAACAACGCCACGCCAAAGAGCTTGATTTTACTCGATGAAATCGGCCGTGGCACCAGCACTTTTGATGGACTTTCGATTGCCTGGGCCGTGGCCGAGCACCTTCATAATTCACCCCAAGTCGCCGCTAAAAGCATTTTCGCAACCCACTATCACGAGTTGACCGAACTCGCTTTAATTCTAAAAAGAGTAAGAAATTACAATGTTGTGGTTAAGGAATGGGGAGAAAATGTCGTTTTTCTAAGAAAGATCGAAGAAGGCGCCTGTGATCATAGTTATGGCATTCAAGTGGCCAAATTAGCAGGTCTTCCGAACTCACTACTGAACCGTGCAAAAGAAATTCTTTCGAACCTTGAAGCGGATGAATTGACGACAAATAATCTGCCGAAATTGGCCATGAGCAAAAATGGTCATTTGAAAATGAATGATAAACAATTAGATATTTTTGAAAAACAGGAACAGGTCATTCGAGCTGAAATCCAAGACTTGAAGTTAGAGGAAATGACGCCTTTGGAGGCTTTGAATAAACTAAATGAGTTGAAAAATACGGTTGACGGGGCGAACTAGTGTCTGGAAAAAATGTCGCTGGCTGACACGAAAATCCTTCGATTTCGTTCAGGATCAGGTTGAGTCGTTTCATAGCGAGCCTTTCGACGAGCCCAAAGTAAACTCCGTCGGCTCATAGTTAATTTTTTGTATTTATGGCAAGATGTTTAAATAATTCAGACGTTAAATTTTATTGAGGTTAGTAGATGTTTAATTTAAAATTTAGAATTTTGCTCATTGCTCTTTTTTTGCTCACAGGAAACCTGTTCGCACAAAGTTTTTCGAAATATGCCGGTGAGTTTTTGTCCCTCGGCGTGGGAAGCAGATCGTTAGGTATGGGTAGCGCTTATGTGGCAGTTGCCCGCGATGTCTCCGCCGGCTATTGGAATCCCGCCGGCCTGGCGTTCATCAACTATCCTGAAATTATGCTGATGCACTCAAGACAGTTTTCGGGTGTGGTCAACTACGATTATGGAGGTGTTGGATTACCGGTTGGCAACAGAAGCAGTATGGGATTCGGTTTAATCCGTCTGGGAGTAGACAATATTAAAGAAACCGATATCCCAAATCCGGATTTGGCAGTTGGTGAAATTTTTGTAGATGAAAACGGACAGGTAGTCCGAAATACACCTTTTGAAAAGGGCAGTTTTGGAGCTACGGACTACGCGTTGTTTTTAACTTATTCGAAGCGGCTGGGGGAGAATTTTTCATACGGCGGCAATATCAAACTGTTGAACCGCTCGATCGGGGACAATTCGGCCTGGGGCATCGGTTTTGATGTTGGCGTTATTTTTAACCCCGTTTCCAAACTCATCGTTGGCGTGAACGTGCAGGATGTTACCTCAACAATGATTGCCTGGGACACTGGCCGTAAGGAATTCATTACACCGTCGTTACGGACCGGATTTTCTTACCCGATTACTTTTTCATTTATGGGAGGACAACTTCTGCCGGCGATGGATATTAACTTCCGATTTGAGAATAGAAGAGCGTCTGCCCAGGGAAATATCGGACGGGTGAGTTATGATCTCAATTTTGGTTGGGAATACCAGTATCATGACGCTTTTGCAATTCGGCTTGGCTCTTCGGAATTCGCGCCATTTACGGCCGGTGTCGGCGTGCATTTACCCAAACTCCAAATCGACTATGCCTTCTATCAACACCAGGATTTGAACAATACGCATCGTATTTCAGCAAAACTCACTATCGAAGAACCCAGATTCCAACGCAAGTAACCTACCTCGTAAGAACAACCTTTGAAAGGTTCATGAAGAAATAAAGACTTTTAACATAGATTTCTAAATAATTTTTTTAATCTAAATCTGCTTTCTTCTAAACCTTTCAAAGACTTTTCTTTGCTTTATGAAAAGCCCTTTTTGTTTTATTTACAAGGATTTCGCTCACCAAAAAAGTTGAAATTTTATTTGACAATTGCAAAAAATTGTCGTATAATTTAGGTCAATTTGTGTGTTCTAACTCAATGTATTTTAAATTTTTACAAATTGCATGTTTCTATACCATTTTGAGAAAAATACAACTGGCCGAGGAGTTTAGATAGTCTCATGATTTCAAGCATGACAGGGTTTGGCCGTGGCGAATCAAAGCACAATGGTATGGTGGTATCCGCTGAAATTCGTTCTTTAAATCATCGTTTTCTGGATGTCGAACTTCGTTTGCCGAAAAGTTTGTGTGGGTTTGAGAGAGAGCTTAAAGGGATCATTGGTTCCGGATTGTCACGCGGCAAAGTGAATGCAACAATAACAATAAAAGGCGAAGAAATCACTTCGGCGGGGCTGACCATTGATAAAGAATTAGCAGCAACCTACATCAAACTATTAAATGAACTCAAGGATGACCTGAACATTGATGATTCCATAAAACTGGAACAATTGCTGAATTTCCCTGACATCATTACGGTTGATAACTCAAAGGAATTGGATGACAGCGTTTGGGAAGCTGTAAAGGCAGCGATTGAATTGGCGATCGACGATTTAAGGGACATGCGCCTTAAAGAGGGCTTGGAAATCAAAAATGATTTGGAGTCTCGGGTTGCAATAATTGAGGAGAAGATCGTTGCAATCGAAAGTAGTTCAAAGGAAAAATCAAAAGAAGAGTTTGGGAAGTTAAAAAAGAGAGTTGAGGAACTGGCGAGTTCCGAAATAATTAATGAGGGCCGTCTGGAAATGGAGATTGCTCTTATCGCTGAAAAAGCCGATATAACCGAGGAATGTATTCGTTTTAAAAGTCACAATAAGTTTTTTTTTGACTTGCTCAAAAACGGAAAATCCGAGGGACGTAAACTGAATTTTCTCGTTCAGGAAATGCATCGTGAAGCCAATACCATCGGCTCGAAAGCCAACGATGCATCCATTGCCCATTTGGTGGTTGGTATCAAGGAGGAAGTAGAAAAATTACGTGAACAAATTCAAAATATCGAATAAATTATATCTATGGGAAGAAAAGGCCTTCTGGTTGTCATCTCTGCGCCGTCCGGCGGTGGAAAAACGACGGTGATCCGGAGGGTTCTTGCGTCGGGAAACGGTAATTTTAAATATTCTATTTCGGCCACTACTCGCCGGATTCGTGCTGGCGAAGTTGATGGGCAGGATTATCATTTCCTAAGCCTTGAGGGATTTAAAGATAAAAAAGAACAGGGCAAATTTGTGGAGTGGGCCGAAGTCCATGGTAACTACTATGCTACCCCGAGGAAACCGATTGAAAAATGGCTTAACGAAGGCAAGACCGTCTTTCTGGATTTGGATGTAAACGGGGGATTAGAAGTAAAAAAATATTTCAACGATTCCGCTCTTTTGATTTTTATCAAACCGCCTTCTGTGGAAAGTCTGGTGCAACGGCTCAGGGGTAGAAAAACCGAAACTCAACATGAAATTGATAAGCGGCTTAAGCGGGTTCCTGAAGAGATGCACAAATCACAACGATACGATTATCAAATCTTAAATGAGGATTTAGATAACACAAAAACTGAAATATTAGAAATCATTAGAAACCATAATTGTCAACACTAACTGGAGTAATTGAATGATCAAAACACTTCCCATCCACGAATTTGACGATAGAGCAGATAATATTTATGAAGCCATAATTGTCTTGTCAAAACGAGCCCGTCAAATTAACGATATACAAAAACAAGAATTGAGCCAAGGCCGGGATTACGATGACGAATACGATGATTTCGGCGATGATGAAATCATAGAAGAACCCGGGGAAATAAAATATGAGAAGCTTCCAAAACCCGCTTCGGTTGCTTTGAAAGATTTCTTTGACGACAAAGTTAGGTATGAATATCGTAAAAAGCCGGACGAAAATGAGAAGCCGGAATCGTAAGAATTAATGAAGTTAGCTGCTAAAAAAATTGCGGTTGGCGTTACCGGGGGCATCGCTGCTTATAAGTCATGTGAACTGGTACGGGAACTCAGAAAGTCAGGCGCTGAGGTGCGGGTTGCCATGACCGATTCAGCTAGAAAGTTTGTGACAGATCTGACCTTGGCGACCCTTTCAGAAAACCCGGTTTTGAACTCTCTTTTTGAAGGAAACGAAAAATTGGGGACCGTTCATATTGATTTGGCACGCTGGTGTGATGTCTTTGTGATTTGCCCGGCGACGGCAAATATAATCGCCAAAGCCGCAGCCGGCCTTGCTGATGATGTTATCTCAACTTCTATTTTAGCCACACAGTCGAAAGTGATTTTCTGTCCTGCCATGAATTCAGCGATGTGGAAGAAGCTAATCGTGCAGCAGAATATTGCCAAATTAAAAGAGCTTGGTTATGATTTCGTCGATCCGGAGTGGGGCGAACTTGCCACCAAAGCTGAAGGCGAGGGTTGGGGACGTTTGGCCGCTATTGAAAGTATTGTACAAAAGTTACAATTTGCGCTTCTCGCAACTGAAGAATTAACTGGCAAAAAAGTGCTGGTGACCGCCGGACCAACTCGGGAGCATATTGATCCGGTTCGATTTATCACCAATCATTCGTCCGGGAAAATGGGATTTGCTTTGGCCGAGGCGGCCAAATTAAAAGGCGCTGATGTCGTCTTGATTTCTGGTCCGAATAATCTTAATAAGCCGCAGGGACTAAAATATATCGAAGTCGAAACAGTTGAAGAAATGCAAAAAGCCGTTGAAACTGACTATGGGGATGTGGATATCCTCTTAATGTCGGCTGCAGTTTCCGACTACCAGGCAAAAAAAATCTCTTCTGAGAAAATAAAAAAGAATTCTTCTGAAATCGCTTTGCAGCTAAAAAAATCCCCGGATATTCTGGCGAGTTTAGGGAAGAAAAAATCCAATTGCGTTCACATAGGCTTTGCCCTCGAAACAGAAGATGTCATTGCAAACGCAACTAAGAAATTGAATAATAAAAATCTGGATTTGGTCGTTTTGAACAATCCGCTCGAACCCGGGGCAGCTTTCGGTGGCGACACGAATATTGTCTCACTTATCAGCAAAGATAAGCAAGTTGAGACCTTGCCAAAACTGCCGAAAACCAGAGTTGCAGAGATTATTTTAGATAGAGCCGTCGAAATTTTGCAAAGCGGGAATCGTCAAGCAGTTGCAGTTTAATCCCCAAGAGTACCGTATGCTAAATCGCGAATCCACAATAAAGTTAACCAAAGAATATTTTATTCAACAGAGCGAATTATACGGTAAAGAATTTTATGCAGATTTAGAATTCCCTATTGCGAAAAAAGGCGCTGGGCTTGAAACGCTCGGTGAATTTAATCATGATATTCAGAATTGCCTGAAGTGTCAACTGTCGAAATCAAGAACCCAGGTAGTATTTGGGGCGGGCAATCCGCAAGCAAACCTGATGTGCGTTGGGGAGGCTCCTGGTTACGAAGAGGATAAACAGGGCGAGCCTTTCGTTGGCGCAGCCGGTCAGCTTCTCGGTAAAATTTTGGCAGCAATCGGATTTAACCGCAAAGAAGTTTACATTGCCAATATCGTTAAATGCCGCCCCCCCGGCAATCGCGATCCTGAACCTGAAGAAGCAGCTGAATGTTTGCCCTACCTAAAGAAACAAATTGCCATGATTCAGCCAAAGCTTATTTTAGCTTTAGGACGTGTAGCCGCTCAGAATCTGCTGGCTACTCAGCAATCCCTCGGCAGTTTGCGTGGTACTGTCCAACAATTTGAAAATATCCCGGTGGTTGTTACCTATCACCCGGCGGCGCTTTTGAGAAATCCACAATGGAAGCAGCGGACTTGGGAGGATGTCCAAAATCTTCGGAAAATTTATGATGAAACCGTTGGCGATAAACCGCCCATTCAGCCTAAGAATTCATAGTTAAGATGAATCAGAAGAAGGAATCCCAAAAAGAAACCGTTATCGAGCGAATGCCGCCGCAGTCGATTGAAGCGGAAATGGCGGTTCTGGGCTCCATGCTTATTGACAATGAAGCGGTCAGCAAGGCGATAGAAATTTTGGACGAAACTGCATTTTATCGTTCGGCTCACCGGAAAATCTTTCAGGCGGCTGTTAAGCTTTTTGAAGCGCAAGAGAAAGTTGACATGCTGACCGTTTCTAACCAACTGGAAAAGATGGGATGTTTGGAAGAAGTCGGCAGCGCTTATTTCTTAACGGAATTGGTCAATCAAGTACCTTCGGCAGCCAGCGTTGAGCATTATGCAAAAATAGTCTTAGAAAAATCTTTATTAAGAAAACTAATCAGCGTTTCGACCGAGATTGCTTCCGAAGCTTACGAAGCCAGGGAAGACGCGGTTGAGCTGATTGACACCGCAGAACAAAAAATCTTCTCTTTGTCTGAACGAAAACTCCGCAAAGGTTTTTTGTCCATCGATCCGATTTTACACGACACGTTTGAAATTATCGATGGCTATCATAAAAGAAAAGGAAGTGTTACCGGTATCCCAACCGGTTTCAGGGAGTTAGACAAGTTGACTTCCGGTTTTCAAAACTCCGACTTGATCATTGTGGCGGGTAGACCCTCGATGGGGAAAACGGCGTTTTGTTTAAATATCGCCCGCAATGCGGCTGTAAAGCACCGGATACCGGTGGGAGTGTTCAGCCTGGAAATGTCAAATACCCAGTTGGCAATGCGCATGTTATGTAGCGAAGCACGAGTGGATTCCCATAAGGTAAGAACAGGTACGTTGCCAAATAACCAATGGTCTGATTTAAGTAAAGTTGTGGGAAATTTATCCGATGCTCCAATTTATATCGATGATTCGGCCGCTTTGAGCGTTTTGGAAATCCGCGCGAAAGCAAGACGTTTAAAAGCTGAAAAAGACGTTGGGCTTTTAATTATCGATTACTTGCAGCTCGTTAGAGGTCCAAAATCCTCCGAGAGCCGTCAGATCGAGATTTCTATGATTTCCCAATCTTTGAAAGCGCTTGCCAAGGAATTGGAGGTTCCGGTGGTGGCACTTTCGCAATTATCTCGTGCCGTGGAATCGCGCGGGGGAGACCGAAAACCGATTTTATCCGATCTTCGCGAATCCGGCGCTATCGAGCAGGACGCAGATGTGGTGATGTTTATTTACCGACCGGAGGTCTATGGCCCGGTGGAATTCCCAGGTCATGCTGAGATAATCATTGCAAAGCAACGAAACGGCCCGACAGGGAAGGTTGAACTGCACTTTCATAAAGAGTATGTTCTATTTGCTGATTTAGACAAAACCGGCCGCAAAGAATTTGCTGTTGTCGAAGAGGCTTATTAAACAATGGAAAACGGGTACAAAAAACCTTTTCAGGACTTGCTGAGAAGACACCGGCGGTATACGACTTACAACGATACCGTTTTGATCACTCGTGCATTCGATTTCAGCTTCGATGCTCATAAAGATCAGCTGCGTAAATCCGGTGCGCCTTATTTTGAGCATTGTTTTGAGGTCGCCAAAATTTTGACCGACCTGAAAATGGACTCAGTGACGATTGCCAGCGGCTTTCTTCATGACGTTGCCGAAGATACGGGTTATACCATTGAGGATGTTTCCGAAGCCTTTGGCGCCGATGTCGGGCTTTTGGTGGATGGTGTGACTAAAATAAGTGAACTAAAATTCGACAGCGTCGAAGAACGGCAGGCTGAGAATTTTCGCAAGATGATCATTTCCATGGTTAAAGATATTCGGGTCATTTTGATCAAGTTTGCCGACCGCCTGCACAATATGAGAACACTCGAGTTTTTGCCTAAAAAAAAGCAAGAGCGCATTGCTATTGAAACGCGCGATGTTTATGCACCTTTGGCACACCGCCTGGGAATCGCTAAAATCAAATGGGAACTGGAAGACCTGATATTAAAGGCCTTGCATCCTGAATCTTATTGGGAATTGGTCAAAAAAATTTCTGATAAAAGGGAAGAAAGAGAACGTTACATTCGGAAAGTAACGAATCCTATTCGAAAAGAGGTTCGCCAGGTAAAAATAAAAGCCACGATTACCGGCCGGCCAAAGCATTTTTATAGTATTTACGGTAAAATGCACAAACGTAAACTACCTTTTGAACAGATCTACGACCTGCTGGCGATTCGAATTATTGTAGAAAAAGTCGAGGACTGTTATTTTGTTCTCGGGATTGTTCATAACCTCTACGCCCCGGTTCAAGAACGGTTTAAAGACTACATCGCAACGCCTAAATCGAATTTTTATCAATCCCTGCATACAACAGTAATAGGCCCTGACGGCAGAATGGTTGAGATTCAGATTCGCACAGATGAAATGCATCGAACGGCTGAAGAGGGTATTGCTTCACATTGGCGTTATAAAGAAGGAGAGCAGAAAGAAAACGAGCTCGACAAGTATTTGTCCTGGCTGAGGCAGATGATAGAGTCACAACAAGAGGCAAGCGATGCTTCAGAGTTTATGGAGAACCTGCGCATCGAGCTTTTCAGAGATGAGGTCTTCGTCTTTACTCCGAAAGGAGATTTGCTGAGACTGCCGCTTGGTTCTACCACCGTTGATTTTGCCTTCGCTGTTCACACCGACGTTGGCTACCATTGTATCGGGGCAAAAGTGAATGGGAAAATGGTGCCGATCAGGCATGAGTTAAAAAGCGGTGATTCCGTCGAAATTATTACTTCGCCAAATCAAAAACCGACCCCGGATTGGATTAACTTTGTTAAGACCTCTAAGGCAAGAAGCAGAATCAAACGCTGGTTAAAGGAATCGTTCTATGAGCAAAGTTTGAAGTTGGGCGAGGAGATTCTAACCAAGAGTCTTAAAAAATATGGTATCAAAAAAGAGTTTGATTTGAATGAGATAGCCCAGAGTTTTAATTTTCAAAAAGCCGAACAGCTTTTTGCTGCAATCGGATGCGGCGATACATCGATTCAGACCGTCATGAATCGGATTGCTCCGGAGGAAAGAGTTGAGATCAAAGACACGTCGGTCCTGCAGAGATTCATAAAGAGAGCCCGGGGTTCAGCTAAGGGTATCAGGGTTCAGGGCTTGGATGAGTTAATGATCAAGTTTGGCGGTTGCTGTCATCCTGTTCCCGGGGATAATATTTTAGGCTTCATTACCAAGGGCCGGGGTATTGTGGTCCACCGCAGCGATTGCAGGAATATTATTAATTTGCTTGCGAATCCCGACCGAAAAATCGATGTTGAATGGGATGTTGACAAGGACAAGCATTTTATGGTGCGGCTGCAATTGGTAGGGGGAGATAGGAAGCATTTCTTGCGCGATGTGTCTGATTCCATTTCTCAAACAGACACCAACATAGTCAGTATAGATATGAAAGTTGAGGATACCGTTGTCAATAGTAATATTATTCTTGAAGTTCGGAATTTACAACATTTAACCAGGATTGTTAAAAAAATCAGTCAAGTGAAAGGAGTGATGAACGTAGAAAGATTAAATGGTACGGGTGAAAAGATATCTGACACGAGCGCTTTTGTGAACCAGGATTCCAAATGAAGTTTATTTAGTTTCGGATCAACTAATAGGTTTGAGGAAATAAGGATAAGTATTTAAAGAGAGAGGAGTGGATTTCATGAAAAAAACCATTACTAAAAAGGATGTTGCTAAAAGAACCGCTAAATTAGTAGGCGAAAAGATTTATCTGGCTGAACGAATCGTAGATGGAGTTTTCACATCACTGCGGCAGTTTATGGCTGAGGCTGACCCGGAAGTTAGAATTGAAATTCGCGATTTCGGAGTTTTTGAAGTAAAAACAACGAAGCCGAAGCCAAAAGCCCGTAATCCCAAAACCGGTGAAATTATCTATGTTCCTGCTCGTCGAAAGACTCATTTTAAGGCAGGCAAACTTTTAAAAGATGTTTTAAAAACACCACTGGATCAGATTAAATAATTTATGAATCAGAACGTGGTTAGACTTTGGTTCTGATGATTTTAACTAAATATTCGATCTAATCTGAGGATGGGAAGAATTTTAGGCATTGATTACGGCAAAAAGAGAATTGGATTGGCAGTTAGTGATCCAATGAGGAAAATTGCACAAGGCCTTCCTACCATTGAAAATTGCAGCCTTCCCGAAGTATTCACCGAGTTGGAAAATATCATAAACAATCAGGAAGTAATTAAAATTGTGGTCGGTTTCCCCATAACGATGAAAGCTGAGGTGGGTAAAGCAGCCCAGGTCACTGATAAATTTGTTACGGCTTTAAAGAGTCGATTTGAGCTACCTACAGTGGTTTGGGATGAAAGGCTCACAAGTGTTTTGGCCAAACGTACGATGAAAGAGTATGGAAAATCACCAAGTAAAAACAAAAGCAAAGTCGATGAAATAGCAGCTATTCTTATTTTACAAAGCTATTTAGATAGTATTTTGCATAGTTCTATGGATTAAAGTTGGCTGAGAATATAATTGATGTTGCGAAAAACCCTAACCTGTATTTTGATTTTAACCGTAAATATTATTTGTGTTTCTGCCCAAAACAATCTTTTTATAACTTTAAGTCATGTAAAAGCTCGTCCGTTAGCGATGGGTGGCGCCTTTACGGCAGTTGAAGGTGATCTGGCAGCGATCAATTTTAACCCCGCGGCATTTTCGCTTTTTGAAGTAAAAAAATCAAAACGCTTCACATTTTTTTTGAACCCAGTCGCGCCGATTATTGGGACCATTGAAAACAAAATGTTATTTCAAGGCAGTGGTTCTAAGATTGACGATTATTTGTTTTCGCTGGGCCTTCTTTTAAAATCCATTTCTCTCTCTCTTGGATCAATCGATTTCAGCTTTTTGCTTAGTGAGGAGAGCTTAAATTTACCTGACACCTTTGTTGATGAAAAATTCTTTAGAGTTTCAGGATTTCGTCAAAATCATTCGCACACCTTTGCTGCTCGTTTAAAACTCGCAGATAGAGTTTCCTTGGGCGGTTCCGCCAGCGTTTTGTTCGGAAGCCAGGAAGCTGACCCCTTAAAACGCGAGAGAGGATTTGGTTTCAGTTACGGAATTTTGTTAAAACCCGAAAAAGGACTAAACATTGGGGTTTCTTTTTTTAATATGCCGGATTCGTTGAAAGAATTTAGATTGCAAAGCGAAAGAATCGTCGACGAGTCCGTTAATGTTGGTGTATCTTATCAGCCTTTTAGCGGCACTCAGCTTTCACTCGATGTTCGAAACCTGGGGGAAGAGGGTTCAGAAGCCGTGCGGGAATTTCATTTTGGGCTTGAGCAGGTCATATTTTCACATATAGCAATTCGTGTAGGGTATTTTTTTAAGGGGGATGGCGACAACGTTTTTAGTGGAGGGGTTGGCCTTTTCGACTGGAATACTATTTTTGATTTGGAGGATGCTTTTAGCCATCGAAATTTTGTGCTTAATTATGCGTTTGTTTATGAAGAAACCGGAGTGACCATCGACCGTAGGCATTTTCTGTCTTTTTTGCTGAGATTGTGATATTCGTTCACTGCTTAGTCGCTTACAATCCGGTGGAACTTTGAAGATCATAATAAGTTAGTATGAGGTGCTCTTTAAAAAACAGACAATACTGATCGGCTTCTTATGGCTCATTGCAAGTCTTTCAAATCGTTGTTTGGCTCAAGAAAGCAATTTTCAGTTTATTTCAAGTTTGACAGACAGCTTATTGGATCTGGCTACGACTCAAATACCTGGTGAAAAGACAAGTCAAGCTATTCTTAGAGGTTTAGAAGACAACAACATAAACTGGTTTTTTGAAGATAGACTTGTAGAGTTATTAAAACGAAAGAATATAGCTCATATTTATTTTGAAGATCAAGTTGACAGATCACGTGGTTCTGTGAATTCATCCCTGACTTTTCAATATAAAGTATCGAAACTGGACGTTAAATATAACAAGCAAAGCAGGAATTCAAATAGGGTTAAAAGAATTGCTGAAGTTGGCTTTTTTTTGAGAATTATTCAACATGCCACGGGGACGGTTTTATTGAGTAAAAACTTCGAAGCAACGAAAGAAGGGTGGCTTGATGTAAACCAGGAAAATTTGCAACAGACAAAAGATATTCAATTTAACCAGGGTCAACCAAAACAAAAAAAAAGAAATATCCTTCAACCGATATTAATTTCAAGTATTACTGGCATTATCGTATATTTGTTTTATGGATTGCGGAGCCGATAAATTTGAAAAGAATAAGTGATTTAAGGTAGGTGAATGATAGTTAATTTAACAAAGCATTGGAAATGGTTACTGATCTTAATAATAGTTCAGTTCGGATGTAAATCCTACAACGTGAAACCCAATCTCACAGCAGAAAAGCGAATTGAGTTAGCAAGGGTGATGTTTAAGAATAAAGATTATGTTGAGGCTAAAACTCAATATAAAATTTTGACCTTGAATAATCCCGGGCTACAATTTATTGATGAAGCGCAGTTTTTTTTAGGTGAATGTCACTTTAATATAAAAGAATACATACTCGCTGCGGACGAATATAGTCGTTTGACTCGTTTGTACCCGAGGAGTCCCTGGGTTGACGACGCCTATCTTAAGATTGCACTCTGTAACTATAAACTCTCACCGAAGCCCGCTTTAGATCAAAAATATACCAAATTAGCCGTTTTGCATTTTTCAGCATTTATTGAGGATTACCCCAATAGCGAGTTAGTACCCGAAGCTGAACGCCTGCTGAAAATATGCAGAACTAAATTAGCTGAAAAGGAATTTATGGCCGGTGTGCTCTATCGAAAATTAGATATTAATTACGCAGCGCTTGTATATTTTGATAGCGTTTTGGAAAACTATTATGATACAAAATTTGCCAGAGATGCTTTATTTTTAAAAGGTGAAAGCTTGTATGAGTTAGATCGAAAAATTGAGGCAGATGAAGCCTTTAAAGAACTTATTTCTAAATATCCAAAAAGCAAACATGTGATTCGAGCGAAAAGGCGTATTAAAGAAATCAGATCAGAAGTAGCAAAAGTACGTAAGGCAAACGGCATTTCTCCTTCCGGCAAGCAACAAAAAAAACAACCATGAGATTAAATTGAAGATCGGCTTGTATGGTGGCACGTTTGATCCAATTCACACCGTCCATTTATTAATTGCTCAATATATCGGCGAAGAGTTAAACCTTCAAAAAATAATTTTCATTCCTTCCGCAAGCCCTCCACATAAAAAAGTCTATGCAAAGCCTGAGCATCGTCTTCGAATGGTTCAACTTGCTATCTCAGACAATCCTGTATTTGAATGCTCTGATTTTGAAATTAAGACGGAAGGAACATCTTTTAGTGTTGACACTATCGGAGAGCTTAAAAAGCAGCTTGAAATGGATAAACAAAATCTTTTTTGGATAATTGGTTCTGATAATTTTGTAGATTTTCCGAATTGGAAAGATCCGGGTAAAATTTTTGACTTATGTAACCTTGTGGTTTTTCCAAGAAACGCTGATGATTTTGAGAGGGCTCCAAAAGAATATCGGGAACAAACGCTCTACTTAAAAAACACGCCATTATTAGATATTTCCTCTACCCGAATTCGTTCCTTAGTCGAGGAAAAACGCTCAATTGAATATTGGGTTCCGCCTGCTGTCGAAGCGTTTATTCACTCTGAAAAACTTTATGTTTAAACGTAATAATAATAGTAGATTAGAAATCAGAATACCTGCTTTTTGTTTCCAGATTTCAAACGTAAAAAAGACTTGCTTTTCTATGACTAATACATTATTTTTTGAGAAAAAATCAGAACAGCAATGGTATATTGGACTTCATTTCATATTTTTAAATTTATTATAAAAATATTTTTTCGCGGGAAGTGCTACAACAGAGAAAATATACCGAAAAATGGTCCATTCATCGGTATTATTAATCACAGCAGTTTATTTGAGATACCGGCTGCTTTAACGTTAGCTTTTAAACACCGGGCAGCAACAATGGTGAAGCATTCGTTGTTTTCTGTTCCTGTATTGGGTTGGTGGTTAAATGCAGTTGACATGTTAGAAATGAAAGCGATGATGAATCTTTTAAGTGGGCATTAAGTCTATTGAAAAAGGGACGTGTCGTTTTTATGGCGCGGGAAGGAACAAGAAAATATGATCCAGGAAATCCGCCTCGTGCTCGTACAGGTTTCGTGCGGTTAGCCCAGGAAGCAGATTGTCCGGTTGTTCCAATAGCTGTTGCAGGGACAAGAGAAGTCCTGCCGCCGGGAGGCAAAATTCCCTCGATTTGTTAAGGTTACCGCAAATGTAGGCAAAGAAATCCGATTTAAAAAAGTGAACGCTAATTTAAAAACCGTGCTAAACTCCAGGAGCAAGCAACCCAAGCAATGAGGGCAATCCATCAGCTTAAGGATGATCTTTTGACGAAATATAATTATTGGATTTCAACAAGTATTTTTTATTTGGATGCTTTTGATCAATAAATCATTTTGGAGGATTTGATGAACAGCAAGGGTATCAACAAAAATGAAACACTAAAAATAAGACTATCTGGATACAATCCCGACGATGATATTGAAGATTGGGCAGAAGACGATGAATGGGATGATGAACACGAGGATGACCTCGATGAAACCGAGGATAATGGCGAGGATGATGATGTTAATTTTGAAGAAGACTGGAATTAGCCTGATTCGATAAGTTTTGATTACGAGAAAATACCCACATCAACCGCTGCTGGGTGTTGGAGCTGTTATTCTTAAAAATGACAAGATTCTCCTGGTTAAAAGGAAGTTTGAACCAAAAGCCCGGTTTTGGACTTTGCCTGGTGGGATGGTGGAATTAGGCGAAAGTCTTGATCAGGCTCTGAAACGAGAAATTCGCGAAGAGTGCGGTATCAAAATTGAGCCCCAAAAAATCATCGATGTGATTGATTACATTGAAAGAGATGAAGACGATCAGGTTAAATACCATTATCTTTTAGTCGACTTTCAAGCTGAACACATTGGTGGCACACTATCGCCTTCCTCTGATGTGCTCGATGCCGGCTGGTTTGATTTAAGCGAACTAAGTGGACTCACCCTTCCTGAAATTACCCAAGAATTTCTTAAAAAACATTGCTATATAGATTAACCCTCAGCCATTTTTTTAAAATGAAATATTTTACTAAAGTATCGGGCAGGGAACTGCAAGTTGAAGTTGTTGAATCGGATGGCGGACTCTCTCTTATTGTAAACGGCAAACCCCACCATGCTGAACTTGATAGAATTGGCTCAGACAATCTTTTTTCCTTAATCATAGACAATCGCTCTCATCAATTGTTTTTCGAGGAGGCAGACAACGGGCATTGGGTTTCCGTCGATGGTCACAAGTTTTTTGTTGAATTAGAAGATGAGAAGACGCGCTTTATCCGCGGATTAATCAAATCCGGTGCTAAGCCTCAAGGGCTGACCGCAATTAAAGCACCGATGCCCGGCTTAATTATAAAACTTTTTGTAAAGGAAAATCAGCCGGTCAAAAAAGGTGACGGACTGGTTATCATTGAGGCCATGAAAATGGAAAATGAAATTCGTGCGAATGGCGACGGCACCGTGGGAAAGATCTTAATAAATGAAGGAGATTCAGTCGACAAAGGCGCGGTGCTAATTATAATGAAATAAGTTTTCATCTCGAAAATCTTCACAGTTTAGTAGTTTAGAAAAACCATGCCACCAAAAACCATCGGTGTCCTTGGCGGAATGGGACCTGATGCAACAGCGCTGTTTTTTCAAAGAGTCATTGCGCTAACCCCGGCCCAATCCGATCAAGAACACATCCCGGTAATTATTTATAACAATCCTCAAATTCCTGATCGGACCCAGGCCATCCTGGAGGGGGGAGAAAGCCCGATTCCTGCCCTTAAAGATTCGATTGCACTTCTTCGAAGAGCATCAGTAGATTTTATTTGCATTCCGTGCAATACGGTTCATGTTTATTATGATGAAATGCAAAAGGGCTCGAATGTGCCGATTGTCAATCTGATTGAAGTCGTTGTTGATCGAATTTTAAACGAACTCCCGGATCTTAGACAGGTTGGACTACTTTCCACTGTCGGCACAATAAAATCCTGTCTCTATCACAATGCGCTGCTAAAAAATAGTATTGAGTTGATAACACCGGACGAAGGCCAGCATGGTAACTTGCAAAACGCCATCCACGAATTAAAAAACCATTCCAACGATACCGCCATTGTTCAGTCGTTGGCAAATGATCTAATCGATACAGGCGTTCAGGGATTAATATTAGGGTGTACTGAACTCTCCCTTATTGCAAAAGATCTTTTGTTAAGTGTACCCGTTTTTGATTCGATTGAAATTTTAGCAGAAAAAGCAGTTCAGCTGGCTTTGGGAAAATAAAAAAGCCCCCAGCATACGCCAGGGGCCCGGAGGGAGGAAAAAATGATATATTAGAGGAAGCGATATCCTGTACCATGTATTGTTTCAATGTATTGAGACGGGTATTTGTATTCACCCAGTTTCTCACGTAACCTTTTGATATGAACATCCACTGTTCTGTTGGTGACGTAGACCTTCTTTCCCCATACTCTATCGAGAATTTCTTTCCGTGAAAATACATTCATTCTGCGAGATGCCAGGAGATAAAGCAGTTTAAATTGAATGTAAGTTAAATCGATTTGCTTACCGCCTTTACTTACACGATGCTCATCAAGGTTGATTTCGATATCTTTGACTTTTATCTTTTTTCCTTCGCTTACATTTAGTCTTCGGCCAAGCGCTTTGATTCTGGCAACGAGTTCGCGTTTGCTGTAAGGCTTGCTAACGAAATCATCAGCGCCAATCTCAAAACCTTTGATTTTCACAGATTCATCATCAGTCGATGAAACCAAGATAATACCGGTTCCGCGTGTTGCAATGTCATCTTTTAGTTCCAGACAGGTTGACCAGGCATTATCTCCAAATTCATCAAGATCGATGATAATAACCGAAGGTTTTGTACGCATTGTCACTTCCAGAGCATTCCGAAGAGTCTCGAAATGATTCGGCACGTAGCCTTCTCGTTCCAAGATTTCATCTACAACTCTGCCGCCGTTGAGCAAGGATTTGTCAAAAAATACGATGTTCGCTTTTTCTACCTTTTCCATGGTTTGGCCTCCAAAGAGTTATGTTACTATTTAATTCTTATTTCACTTTCAGAATTTGAATTATTCCATTAATTCAGGTCTCACACCGAGAGACGTTGTCTTGTCAAAACTTGTATTCAATGTCTCTAAACTCTTCCTTTAAAATTTTGTTTAGGGCAATCCGGCGATCCCGGTGTGAGACGATTGCTTTACACCATGATGTGTGATTTGAATTTCAATTATGAAATCTGTGGGTTCTTTTCGCAACATCTGTGCCATTAATAGACACTTTTTGTCATGTTTCCTGTTTTAAAGCAATTGTTGTTTCTAGAAAGATATCGGTATCTTTAACGATTTAAATAAGTTAATAGCGGACGGAAAATGCAATTTTTGTAAAGAAATAATGTTTCGTTTATATACATTGCGGTAATACTGTTTATCTCAAGATAGATTTTATACGGTTAGAAATCGGGCAACTGACCGAAAACAGTACATATTTTTCGCAAAATGATACAACATTTCAATAATTATTAACGTTTTGAGATAAATAATTGCTTTTTTCGATGATATGTATTTTTGTATAGAATTTACCTGATTCCGGGGAAGAAAAGCTAGGCAAAGTGATGCTTCTAATTAAGATTTTGTGCCTAAAAAGACCTTGCAAATTGATTTTAATTGTGGTATATTCTCCCCGAATTATTTGAGAATTAGTTGACTAAACAACCGGAGGCTTTATGCAGCAAACGAAAGTTCTCATAATGGGAGCAGCTGGTAGAGATTTTCATAATTTCAATTTATTATATAAGGATAATGAGAAGTACAAGGTTGTGGCTTTTACAGCCACTCAAATTCCGGATATCGAAGGTAGAACGTATCCTGCTGAGTTAGCAGGCAGCCTGTATCCCGATGGCATTCCAATTCATCACGAGGATGAACTGGAATGCTTGATTAAAGAGAAGCAAATCGATGAAGTGGTATTTTCATATAGCGATGTTTCCCACGAATATGTTATGCACCGTGCTGCTTCAGTAAATGCAGCCGGCGCATCCTTTGTTTTGCTAAATACGCAAAAAACGATGATAAAAAGCAAAAAGCCCGTGGTTGCAATTTGTGCAGTAAGAACCGGTTGTGGTAAAAGTCAGACCACTCGGAAAGTAGCATCGGTTCTAAAAGAAATGGGTAAGAAATTAGTCATTGTACGCCATCCGATGCCTTACGGGAATTTGGTCGCGCAAAAGTGCCAAAGGTTCGCGAATTATGACGATTTAGAAAAACACGACTGCACAATTGAAGAACGGGAAGAGTATGAACCGCACCTGGCAATGGGATCAATCGTTTACTCAGGAATAGATTATGGGGAGATTTTATCCCAGGCACAAGCAGAGGCAGATGTTGTCATCTGGGATGGCGGCAACAATGATACACCTTTTTTTAAACCTGACATGCATATTGTTGTCACGGATCCACTTCGGCCCGGGCATGAGCTGAGATACTATCCCGGTGAGACCAATTTGCGCATGGCTGATGTGGTAGTTATTAATAAAGAGGGAAGTGCGAAGCTGGAAGATATTGAGAAAGTGCGGGAAAATGCGCTTAAGCTAAATGGCAAAGCAATTGTAATTGATGCAGTGTCTCCTATCTCCGTTGAAGACTCGTCTATTATTAGAGGTAAAAAAGTTTTAGCTGTCGAAGACGGGCCGACCCTCACCCACGGTGAAATGAAGTTTGGAGCAGCTGTGGTCGCGGCGAAAAAGTTCGGTGCTGCGGAAATTGTCGACCCCAGGCCATTTCTTGCAGGTTCTTTAAAGAAGACATTTGAAATTTATCCTGAAGTTGGTAGGGTTTTGCCTGCCATGGGATACGATTCTGCGCAAATGAAGGATCTGGAGACGACAATTAATAATACTGACTGTGAGGTGGTTATTATCGGTACGCCGATTGATCTCAGGAAATTGATCAATATAAACAAACCCGCGGTTCGTGTGACCTACGATCTTCAGGAGGTTGGTAAACCGAATCTGGAGGACGTCCTCCAAAAGTTTGCATAGAGCCTAGTATGACGGTGGATGATTCAAATAGCGGCACAATTGCGGTGGTCGCACTTGGGGGAAATTCCATTACACGGGAATTCGAGGAAGGAAACATAGCGCAGCAATTTGAAAATACGCGCCGGAGTCTCCTGGGTGTTCTTCACCTTATAAAAAAAGGTTACCGCCTGGCAATCACGCACGGCAATGGCCCGCAAGTTGGAAACAACCTGATTCGGGTTGAGGAAAGTCGGCATTTGGTTCCACCGCTGCCTCTGGGCGTCATTGTTGCGGATTTACAAGGCGGCATGGGCTATATGATCCAGCAGACATTACAAAATAAACTGCATCTTGCCGGAATTAAACGCGAAGTCTCCACAATTTTGACCCAGGTAATTGTAGATAAGGATGATCCTTCTATTTTAGAGCCGGCCAAGTTCGTCGGCCCTTATATAAAAGAGACGGAAATAGATGAAGTTACACAGAAGCGCGGCTGGATTATAAAAGAGGATCCCGGCAGAGGTTACCGCAGGGTTGTTCCATCTCCTGTTCCAATTGAAATTGTTGAGAAAGAAACCATCAAACATTTGGTTGAAAACGGCACCATTTTAATCTGCAGTGGCGGTGGCGGGATTCCGGTTTATGTTGAAAAGGATGGGACTTATGAAGGCGTCGATGCGGTTATTGACAAAGATTTGGCAGCGGCGATCCTGGCACGAAATATTAAGGCCGAGGAGTTATATATTTTAACCGCTGTTGAAAAAGTTGCTTTAAACTTTCGCAAACCGGATGAAATTCAACTGGATAAAATGACAGTCCAACAAGCCAGACAGTATCTGGAGGATGGCCAATTTCCGGAAGGCAGTATGGGGCCGAAGATTCAAGCGGCTATCAATTTTATCGAAGAAGGTGGCAAAGAAGTGGTTATTAGCTCAATTGAGAAAATGACGGATGCTGCTGAAGGAAAAACGGGAACAAAGATTGTCGCTTAAGCCGAGATATTAAATAAATTTATAGCCGCTTTTGTCGATTATTATTAAGAATTGTTTCAAAAAATTTTGAATATCCTAATGTAAGGGAGGTAAATTTGAAAATTCACGAATATCAGGCAAAGGCAATATTGAAAAATTTTGGCGTTGAGGTGCCTCGCGGCCATCTGGCGGAAACAGCGGCCGATGCCAAAAAGTTTGCCGCTGAATTAGGGGGGACTGTAGTTGTAAAAGCCCAAATACACGCGGGCGGTCGCGGCAAAGGGGGCGGTATAAAAATTGCCAAAAACGCTGACGAAGCCGAAGCTTTCGCAAGGGAAATGATCGGCATGAATCTCGTCACCCATCAAACCGGGCCGGAAGGCAAAGAAGTCCGTAAGGTCTTGATTGAAGAAAGGTTGGATATCGAACGCGAGTTTTATTTGGGAATCGTTTTAGACCGTGCCCAAAGCCAACTGGTTTTTATGGCCAGTACCGAAGGCGGTGTAGAAATTGAAAAGGTGGCCAGCGAAACTCCGGAAAAAATTATAAAAGAACACATCGATCTTGCAGTCGGGTTGCAGCCTTTTCAAGCGAGAAAGTTAGCGTTCGGTTTAGGCTTGAAAGGTGAACAGGTAAAGAATGCTTTAAAGTTTTTCAGTGCGTTGTACAAAGCATTTATAGAGTCGGACTGTTCAATGGCGGAAATTAATCCGCTTGTTGTCACCAAAGATGGCAATGTGCTCGCCTTAGATGCAAAAATAAATTTCGATGACAATGCTTTGTACCGTCATAAAGACTTTGCTGAACTACGGGACTTGCATGAGGAAGAACCGCTGGAAGTTGAAGCATCTAAATATGGCTTAAACTATATTAAGCTGGACGGTGTTGTGGGCTGCATGGTAAATGGCGCAGGCCTGGCAATGGCGACTATGGATATGATAAAAATTGCCGGCTCTGAACCGGCTAATTTTTTAGACGTTGGCGGCGGCGCAAGCGCCGAAACCGTGGAAAATGGCTTCAAAATTTTGTTGTCCGACAAAAATGTCAAGGCGGTTTTGATTAATATTTTTGGCGGCATTGTGCGCTGCGATCGTGTTGCTAAGGGCGTCATTGAGGCAGCTTCGAAAATAGATATTAAGGTGCCAGTAGTGGTTAGACTGGAAGGCACAAACGCGGAAGAAGCCGCAAAACTCTTGGAAGAGTCTGACTTATCTTTCGAGGTTGGACGAAGTTTTCAGGAGGCTGCTGAAAAAATAGTTGCAGCAATCACTTGATTATTACTTAAGGACGAAGTTTTTATAAAATCGCGAAGGAGAACTAAATTGAGCATATTAGTTGATGAAAACACTCGAGTTGTTGTTCAGGGGATAACTGGAGGTGAAGGGTCATTTCATACTCGCCAGATGATTGAATACGGGACAAATGTTGTTGCCGGTGTCACGCCGGGTAAAGGCGGCCAAAAGTTCGATGACAAGGTGCCTGTTTTTAATACTTTAAATGAAGCGGTTGCAGAGACAGGGGCGAATGCATCTGCTATTTTTGTACCGCCGCCATTTGCCGCTGATGCAATTATGGAGTCCGCAGATGCCGGAATTATTTTGGTGGTTTGCATCACAGAAGGTATTCCAACTTTAGATATGTTAAAAGTCCACGCATATTTAAAAGATCGCAGCACTCGCCTCATCGGCCCGAATTGTCCCGGGGTTATTTCACCGGGAAAATGCAAAATCGGAATCATGCCCGGTTTTATTCATAAACCCGGCAAGGTTGGTCTTATTTCTCGAAGTGGCACACTCACCTATGAAGCTGTGAAGCAGCTTAGCGACTTAGGAATCGGTCAATCAACTTGCATCGGAATTGGCGGCGATCCGATTATTGGTACAACGTTTACCGATGCGCTTAAAGTCTTCAAAAGTGATACTGATACTGAAGCGATTGTTATGATTGGTGAGATTGGCGGAACGGCTGAGCAAGAGGCCGCTGCTTATATAAAGGAAAATCTGGACAAACCGGTAGTTGCTTTTGTAGCCGGTCGAACGGCGCCTCCAGGAAGAAGGATGGGACACGCCGGCGCAATTATTTCGGGAAGCGAAGGGACCGCAACTGAAAAAACAGAGATTTTGCGGAACGCCGGCGTTCATGTGGCTGACACCCCGGCAGATATCGGTGCAACGATGCAGAGAGCTTTAAACTAAACAATATTTTATCAACTTATTTCAGGATTGGAATTTTCAATTTTTAACGTAAGGAGAACAAGTTGGAGCTAACGTTAGCAATTTTAAAACCAGATTGTGTGGGAGCAAATAAAATAGGTAAAGTAGTAGATAGAATTGAAGCAGCAGGCTTTAAGATTCTTGCAATGAAGATGGTTCGCTTAACAAAAGAAACCGCCAGTGAGTTTTATGCAGTACATAAGGAGAGACCGTTTTTTCAGGATTTAGTGCAGTTCATGAGTTCAGGAAAATGTGTCCCGATGGCTCTGGCCAAAGAAAATTCAGTCGCTGATTTCAGAAAACTTATAGGCGCAACCGATCCGGTAGAAGCTGAGCAAGGCAGTATCCGCCGGGATTTTGCCGAAAGTAAGCAAAACAACATTGTCCACGGCTCTGATTCTGTTGAAAATGGAAAACTTGAAATCGGCTTCTTCTTTTCTGAAAAGGAACTTGTTGAGAATAATCCAGCTTAATTAGCTCACCCAATTTTTTCTTGACTCTTGGCGAAAGAAATCTTACATTAATCGTCTTACTTGCAGACCTTGAATGTATGAAAATAAACGTTCACAGCTTAAACAACGGCGTCCATATCTTTGAATTCGACTTAGATAGCTCTGAGTTGGATCTGGAAAAACAAAATTTTTCTATTACAGAAATAGCTTTAAAATGTACCGTAAATAAAGGCGAGAAAAACGTTTATATAACTTCCAAGGCAAGGACTCGGGTTCGTTTTGTTTGTGATAGTTGCTTGGTCGATTTTGCCGATGTTTTAGAAGATGAATTTTCTATATTTTATACTTCAGATAAAGAAACGGTTAAATACGATGACGAGCAAGTCGTTCGGTTACTCAAGCCGGGAACCCCAATAGACCTGACCTATGGACTAAAAGAGAACCTGCTTTTAACCATCCCGATGAAAATTGTGTGTTCGGATGATTGCAAGGGTTTGTGTTTGACTTGCGGTATAAATTTGAATGAAGCGAAATGTAATTGCAAAAAAACTGCAGTTGATCCAAGATGGGCGGGCTTAGAAAAATTAAGAAACGAATCACCAGGTGTAAATTGAGTTAAATAAGGAGAAACAGTTGCCATTACCTAAAAGAAGACATTCGAAATCACGGAGAGACAAAAGAAAAACGCATTGGAAACTGACTGCGCCGAATGTAGCAGAATGCTCTAACTGTCATCAACCAAAACTGCCGCACCATGCTTGCCCAAATTGCGGCTATTATAATGGGCGCTCTGTCTTTGTTCCAAAAGAAGTTTAATCTTGTAGAGTGGAGATTGAGGTTAATGTCTATGGGGGGGCCTAACCACAATAACTTAAGAAATAATGAAGATCGCTATTGACGCTATGGGCGGGGACTATGCCCCCGAAGCTATCATCCATGGAGGCGTTGAAGCCGCGAAGTCTGGGAAAGGCGAATATGAAGTCGTATTTGTTGGAGACGAATCCACAATAAGTTCAATTCTTTCCAGACATTTTAGAATCCAAGAATATCCAATATCAATTATTCATGCATCTCAAAAAATCGAGATGGGTGAGTCTCCTACCGCTGCTTTGAAAAAAAAACCTGATGCTTCTGTTGTTGTTGCGATGGAGTTGCACACACAGGGCAAGGTCGATGCCGTTGTAACTGCAGGTCATACCGGCGCTTCGATGGCCTCAGCTTTCTTTAGTTTGGGTAGGATAAAAGGAGTCAGGCGTCCTGCCATCGGCTCTCTTATCCCTTATGGACAGGGGGTGACTTTACTCATTGATGTCGGTGCCAATTTGGAATGCAAACCGATTCACCTGTTACAGTTTGGCGTAATGGGTGATATTTATATGAAAAATGTTTATCATATTGCTGAACCCAAGGTAGGTTTACTTAATATTGGTGAGGAAGCGACAAAGGGTAGAGAAATTCACAAAGAAGGAAATATACTTCTTGCTGAAAGTAACTTGAATTTCGTTGGAAATGTCGAGGGCAGAGATATCATGAGTGGACTTGTAGATGTAATTGTCTGCGAGGGTTTTATCGGCAATATTGTTTTGAAATTTGCTGAGAGTTTTAACGGCGTTTACTCAAAAACTCTAAAAAGAAAGATTGGGAAAAAAGTGTTTTCAAACGTCGGTGCGTTTCTTTTAAAGCCGACGTTTAAGAGGTTGCGTAGAATTTATGACTATGAAGAATATGGCGGCGCGCCTTTGTTAGGCATAAACGGAACCTGTATGATTTGCCACGGGAGTTCGACGCCCAAGGCAATTATGCACGCAGTAATTGAAGCAAGCTCCATGATTAAGCAACGGGTGAATGAAAAGATAAGTCAAGAACTTGTCGGAATGATGGAGGAGGGAAAAAATGCAGAATAACGATGTGAGTTCAATGATCCGCGGGATAGGTGCGGCCGTTCCGGAGAGAATTCTCACCAATGCCGATTTGGCAAAAATAGTGGATACCAGTGACCAGTGGATTCAGGAGCGCACGGGAATGAAAGTCCGGCATATAGTCGACGATAAGGTTCAGAATTCTGACCTATCTGCGCAAGCTGCAAAGAAAGCTTTGGACGATGCACAAATGACCGCCGAAGAAATCGATACAATTATCGTCGCGACAGTGACCGGCGATGTCACATTCCCTGCCACTGCTTGCTATGTCCAGGAAAAAATTGGCGCCGTAAATGCCGCCGCTTTTGATATTTCGGCCGCGTGTTCAGGTTTCCTTTTCGGACTCAGTATAGCCGACGGATTTATCGCATCCGGAAAAAGCAAGAATGTCCTAATCATTGGCTGCGAAGTTCTCTCCAGAATATTAGATTGGAAAGACCGGACAACCTGTATTTTATTTGGCGATGCTGCAGGTGCTGCCGTGGTGGGCCCGGCAAATGGCGACGGCCGTGGTGTTTTAGGAACATTCATCAAAACCGATGGCAGACTCGCTCAATTGTTGTGGATGCCCGGCGGCGGTACCCGTTTCCCTGCGGAAGTAGCTTTAAGTGAGAACTTAAATAATATCAAAATGAAGGGACAGGAAGTATTCAAAGCAGCGGTTACCGCAATGGGTGACGCAGCAGTCCATATATTGAAAAAAACCGGGCTAACGCCGGATGAGATCGATCTGTTGATCCCTCATCAGGCCAATATCAGAATCATTAATGCGACTGCACGCCGGTTAAAAATGCCGATAGAAAAAGTTTTTATAAACGTACAAGACTACGGCAATACTTCCTCAGCCTCTATTCCGTTGGCACTCGCCGAAGCGCGGCAAAAAGGAATTTTAAAAGAGGGCGACGTTTGTCTGATGGTGACCTTTGGTGGCGGTTTTACCTGGGGTTCGGCCGCGGTTCGTTTTTAAGTCAATTTACGATTTTGAATTTGGAGGAAGTTGTAAATCGGCAAATTAGCATTTGTTTTTCCGGGTCAAGGTTCACAGTTTGTTGGGATGGCAAAAGACCTTTATGACCACTTTGAAGATGTTAAACAAACCTATGAGAACGCCAATCAAATTCTGGGTTTTGATTTAGCCGATATTTGTTTTAAGGGACCCGAGGAAAAACTAAGGCAAACCCGTGTCACTCAGCCGGCGATTTTTGTACACAGCACTGTTTTAGTAAAGCTTTTGTTTGAAAAGAATAGTAAGCCGGAAATGGCCGCGGGACATAGTCTTGGCGAGTATTCCGCTCTTTACGCTGCGGAAGCTTTGACCTTCGAAGATGGATTAAGACTGGTAAAAGTTCGAGCAGAGCTCATGCAAAAGGCCAGTGAACTCAACGAAGGGACTATGGCGGCGTTTATTGGCCTGCAAGAGGATGTCGTCGCGGAGGTCTGTGAAACCGCAAGTTCTGTGGGAGTGGTTCAGGTAGCGAACTTTAATTCACCTGGGCAAGTTGTGATTTCCGGCTCCGTTGCCGGTGTCAATCGCGCTATCGAAATCGCTAAAGAAAAAGGGGCAAAGCGGGCAATCCCGCTTGTGGTTGGAGGTGCCTTTCATTCACCTTTGATGGAGTATGCTTCAGAAGGGCTGCAGAAAGCGCTCGCGGAAGTTGAGATTAGGCCGGCAAGTATGCCTGTTTATTCAAATGTCCACGCAAAACCAGTCACTCAACCTGACGAAATCAAGCAGCTTTTAGCGGAACAGCTAACTAGTCCGGTGCGCTGGGTGGAAATTGTTGAGAGCATGATTCAAGATGGCGCTACTGAGTTTCATGAAGTTGGTCCCGGTTCAGTTTTAAGAGGCCTTTTAAGACGGATTAACAGAGAAGTCACCGGAAAATCCATAGATAAATTAGAAAATCTTCAAAGTTATTAAATCCTGGAATAGTCTTCACAGGCTTCTTGAGCCAATTAATCAGTCATATCTTGCGTGTTAATTGAAATGCTGGGATATTTTGACAAAAACGGAGACGATTTATGAAGTTAAAAGATAAAGTAGCAATTGTTACTGGTTCTGCACGCGGGATCGGCAGAGCAATTGCTCTGGAATTGGTGAGAAATGGTGCAAAATTGGTGATTTGTGATCTCAACATGGATGATATTCAAATAGTTGTTGATCAATTCACTGAAATGGGCGGCGAGGCTAAAGGATTTGTCTCGAATGTGACACAGGCCGAAGACGCTCAACAACTGATTGACAAAACCATTGAGGCATTCGGTAAAGTTGATATTTTAGTAAACAATGCTGGAATTACACGAGATAATTTGTTGATGCGGATGAAAGAAGATGAATGGGATGCTGTTATTGCCGTTAATTTAAAAGGGACGTATAACTGTATTCGAGCCATTGCCAAACCATTCATAAAGCAGCGGTCTGGAAAAATAATTAATCTTGCATCTGTAGTTGGTCAAATAGGAAATGCCGGCCAAGTAAATTATTCAGCTTCAAAAGCCGGAGTAATTGGCCTGACCAAAAGTGTAGCTAAAGAATTAGCAGCACGCAATGTTCGGGTGAATGCAATTGCACCCGGATTTATACAAACAGATATGACCGCCAAGTTGACAGAAAAAGCAAAAGAAGAATTAACCAATGCCATTCCTCTGGGTAAGCTTGGCCAGCCTGAAGATGTAGCTAAGGTTGTTTTATTCTTGGCTTCTGATGATGCGGCTTACATTACTGGGCAAGTTATTAATGTTGACGGTGGTATGGTGATGTAGCATCTCTACCATGTCATTTCGACCGAAGGGAGAAATCTTGTTACGATTATGAATCGCAAGGTTACTTAGGCCTCCCTAAAATTGCAAAATAAATAGTTATAGAAAAATTTTAATCAAATAAAGGAGGAGAGTTTAATGGCACTAAAAGACAAAGTTAACGAAATAATTGTAGATCAACTGGGTGTTGACGCAGGCGAAGTAAAGGACGGAGCTTCATTTATCGATGATCTCGGAGCTGACTCATTGGACACAGTGGAACTTGTAATGGCATTTGAGGAGGAGTTTGACATTGAAATTCCGGATGAAGACGCAGAAAAGTTAAACACCGTTGGTGATGCAGTCAAGTACTTAGATGCAAAATTGGCGAGCAAAGAATAAAGCACATTTTTCATAAAATTTCCAAAATTATTTAAATTTAGATGTCTTCCATGGCCAAAACCATAGAACTAAAAAGAGTCGTAGTCACCGGTATGGGCGTCGTTTCTCCATTAGGTCACGAGGTGCATGAATTTTGGCAAAATTTGCTGGCCGGTAAAAACGGTATCGACACGATAACCGGTTTTGATACTGCCGATTTTACTACCAAATTCGCTGGCGAAATTAAAGACTTTTCGCCGGAGGAATTCATCGACCGCAAAGAAAGCCGGAGAATGGACCGATTTACGCAGTTTGCCGTTGTTGCTGCTGGAAAAGCTGTAAAACATTCCGGCATCGATTTTGATAACGAAGACAAAGATCGAATCGGCGTTATTGTCAGCTCGGGGATTGGCGGGATGCAAACCTTCGAGCAACAATCGCGCACGCTCATTGAGCGCGGCCCCCGGCGAATCAGTCCGTTTTTTATTCCAATGATGATTACCGACATTGCACCCGGCCAAATATCCATACGATATGGTTTAAGAGGACCCAATTTCTCTACGGTCTCGGCTTGCGCCTCCAGCTCACACGCTATTGGCGAGGCCTTCAGAACTATCCAGCGAGGCGATGCCGATGTAATGTTGTGTGGCGGCTCTGAAGCAACAGTTTCACCCATGGGAATTGGTGGCTTTAACGCAATGAAGGCTTTGTCTACTCGAAATGACGAGCCTCAAAAAGCCAGCCGGCCCTTTGACAAACACAGGGACGGCTTTGTCATGGGAGAGGGTGGAGGTATTATTATTCTGGAAAGCCTTGAGCATGCTCTAGACCGAGGCGCTGAAATTTGGGGCGAAGTGGCGGGCGTTGGTTATACGGCAGATGCCCACCACATTACGGCCCCGGCACCCGGTGGGGAAGGTGCAAGGGTTGCCATGCAAAAGGCCCTGCGTGATGGTGATTTGGCACCAGAAGACATTGACTATGTGAACACTCATGGTACCTCGACCCCGCATGGTGATATTGCCGAAACCAATGCAATTAAAGCAGTTTTCGGTGATCACGCTTACAAAATGAATATTAACTCTACAAAATCTATGATTGGTCATTTACTCGGTGCATCCGGTAGTGTGGAATTTATCGTGACCACCATGTCTATTAAACAAGATACGGTTCACCCAACGATCAATCAGGAAGAGCCGGATCCGGAATGTGATTTAGATTACACAGCAAATGAATACAGAAAAAGATCGGTTCGGGCTGCTGTTTCAAATTCCTTTGGATTCGGCGGCCACAACGTTTCAATTGTGGTGAAAAAATATCAAAATTAAATCGGATAGTCGAAAAGTTAAGTCAAACAAATTAATTTGGACGGAGTTTACCCGATCGGTGCCGAAAAGTTCAGGATGAAGATAAGCATTCTTCATGGTGAACCCTTTGGTAAGGTCGGATGAACTTAGTCGACCCCTGACTTTAAATTACACCTTTTCGGCCGCTAAGCAACCCCAAATTTTGTTACATCTTAGTATGCTCAACTGGCTAAAGCTTCGTTTTAAGAAAACTCCTTCCAATTCAAAACCGCAAATAGATTTTACGGCACTCAAAGAAACGATTGGCTATGACTTTGTTAATGAAGAGTTCTTTGTCCAGGCGCTCAAACATCGTTCCTATTTACCAGTAGCTCAGGAAAATCGAATCGACTCAAACGAGCGGCTTGAACTCCTCGGTGATGCCGTCTTGGGATTGGTCGTTGTCGAGCATTTGTACCGGCGTTTTCCGGACAAAGACGAAGGTGAGCTGACGAACATGAAATCTCTCATCGTCAGCAGGAGAATTTTGGCCAAAATTGCCCAGGCATTGAAGCTGGGAGATTTCCTTTTGTTAAGCGAGGCAGAAGACAAATCAGGCGGCCGAGAACGAGCCTCGATCAATTCCGATGCTATGGAAGCAATCATGGGAGCAATTTATATCGATGGCGGTTTGGAGCCTGCGCGCGAATTCATTGAGCAGAAGGTTCTTTGTAACTTCGATGAACTTATTTCCGAAGAGCTGCACAAGAACTTTAAGAGCATGCTTTTGGAGTATGCACAGAGTCAGAGTCTGGGTTCTCCGTTCTACTCAGTTCACTCAGTGAACGGCCCGGATCATGAAAAAGAATTTACCATCGAAGTGAAAATCCAGGATGATGTTCTAGGAACAGGAACCGCCAACAGCAAGAAGCGAGCTGAACAGTTGGCAGCTCGAGAGGCGTTGAAGAGTTTGTATATAATTTAATATCCTTTTGTTAAAAAATCATTTCTTTGCATAAACGAGTTTTCCCCCTACAATCGTGTAGAGCACCTCAACATTGCGGATATTGTTCGCCCGGATTGTAAGAAGATCCTCGGAGAGCACGATCATATCCGCCAGTTTTCCAGGCACAATCGAGCCTTTTATATGATCTTCAAAGGAAGCATACGCAGATGTAAGGGTGTATGCTTCAATTGCCTCCTCAACGGTTATTTTTTGTTCGGGGAACCAGCCGTCGGGATTAGCGCCGTCGGTGGTTCGCCGGGTAACAGCAGCATCGATGCCGAGAATCGGATTCAGCGGGGCAACCGTCCAGTCGGAGCCGAAGCACATCTTGACGCCGCTGTCCAGAAATGTGCGAAATGGGTACGTGGTTTTACACCGCTCATGGCCGATGCGTTTTTCCGCCCAGCGGCCATCATCGATCGCGTGATA
>JADFPY010000002.1 GCA_022562085.1 candidate division KSB1 bacterium
CAGCTTCATCTGTTACTAATTCAGTTATTCTCCATTGGCAAAAAATAATTTTTCCACCAAAATACACCGCAAATCACTGAGGGTCACCGAACAAATTCTTAAAAATCTTCTTCTTTTAGAATTAGAAAAATTTTGAAAATCAAGCATTCCAGGCCTATTCTCAAGCCATACAGGTTGAATTCGGTGAATCTCGGTACCCTTCGGCGCTGCTCTCGCTGGAATGTCTTTTTTAACGGGTCATCCATATTTTAAGATAGAAAGGAGTGACATGAAAATAGCATTATATATTGGTGCCGGCTTAATTATTATTGTTCATCTTCTTGGACTATTCTCAGCAAGAGAAATATATACCGAAATAGAAATTAATGCTTCAGCGAATAGTGTCTGGGAAGTCTTAACGACGTTTGACGAATATCCGGACTGGAACCCCTTTATTCGAGAAATATCGGGAGAGCTATCAGAAGGTTCGCGATTAAGCGTCTCAATTCAGCCGGTTGGCGGTGATCCGATGGATTTTCAACCAACCTTGATTAAAGCCGATAAGAATCACGAATTAAGATGGATAGGCCGAGTTTTGCTACGTGGGATCTTTGATGGCGAACACTATCTTATAATTGAGAAGATATCAGAAGAAAAGGTAAATCTTATTCATGGAGAAAATTTTAGCGGTGTACTGGTCCCGTTACTCTGGGGCAGCATGGAATCCGGTACGAAGCAGGGATTCAAAGCCATGAATGAAGCTCTAAAGTCTAAGGTTGAGACTCCTAATCAACAGACCGCAAAATAGCCTGGTCAATTTTCAAAGAAGCTGACTTTGAAAAAAGATTTATTTTACACCGATGATCTCGCTTACATCCACGATGTTGGATTTGGCGAGTTTGCACTGAAGTCCGCCCCCGGCTTGCTGAACATTTTGCGCCAACGAAAAATATTCGCAGGTCTGGTCGTTGACCTGGGGTGCGGGAGCGGTTTATGGGCACGGGAGCTGACTCAGGCCGGGTACGATGTTTTGGGAATCGAACAGTCGGCAGCAATGATTGAAATAGCCCGAAAGAAAACACCGAAAGCCAGATTTAAAAAGGACTCTTTTTTAAAAGCGAAGCTGCCCCTCTGTGATGCAGTAACTTCACTGGGTGAATGTTTCAATTATCTTTTTGATAAGAAAAACAGTAAGAAGGAACTGACACTCCTTTTCTGCCGCGTTTATAATGCTTTGCGCCCCGGCGGCCTGTTTATTTTTGACGTTGTCGAGCCGGGACAAATAACCGGTTCTACGCCAAACATGAGACATTCACAAGGGCAGGACTGGGCTATTCTCCTGCAAGTTAATGAAGATCCTAAAATCAACACTTTGACCCGGAAAATGACTATCTTCCGCAAGGCCGGCAAACTTTACAGACGGAGTGAAGAGACGCATCGGTTGCAGCTTTACAAAGGGTCTGAAATAGCCGCAATCCTACGCCGTATTGGATTTCATGTAAGGGTTATTCGCGGCTATGGGAAGCTCCGGTTTAGAAAAGCTCATGTTGGTTTTATAGCCCGCAAGCCTTAAAACACCATGCAAAACTTAGAAGATTGGTACAGTTCAGGTGAACGGATCAACGTTGTGCCCGCACAAAAGGGAGGGAGTGAAGGCTTCAACATTTTTTGCAAGGTCGAGGGCAAAGGCCCGTGGTTGACGTTTCTGCACGGCTTTCCGACCTGCTCATGGGATTGGGCAAAACTTATCCCTGAATTAAGAAATCAGCAAAAATTACTGCTGTTCGACTTCCTCGGCTTCGGAGATTCCGACAAACCGACACGGCACAAGTACTCCATTTTCGAGCAAGCCGATATTACAGAGGTTCTCTGGCAGCATTTCAATGTCGATGAGACCATTTTGGTTGCTCACGATTATGGCGACACAGTGGCTCTCGAGCTTTTAAGCCGTCAGGAGGATGGGCAGCTTTCAACAAAAATCAGTCGAGTCGTTATGCTCAATGGCGGCATCTACGTCGATTATCAACGACCGCTTCTGATTCAAAGGTTGCTATGTAAACCTATACTGGGTTTTTTAATTTCACAAGTTCTCACCCAGAGCACCTTCAAAAAACGCTTTGCATCTATTTTCTCAAAGTCCAATCCGATCTTGGATTCAGAGCTTGAGCAGTACTGGCAGGTCGTCAGCCTGGGAGGCGGAGTAAAAATCACTCACCGAATCATCCGATATCTATCGGAGCGGCGAAAATATAAAACGCGCTGGGAAAACAGTCTGGAGAATTCAAAAACCCCGATTCGGTTCATCTGGGGGTTAGAGGATCCGGTTTCGGGGAGATCAATTTCGGAACAAATCAAGCGACGCCTTCCAGGCGCTGACTTGATGGAAATTGAAGGAGTGGGGCACTATCCGCAGTTGGAAGTACCTGATGTGGTTCGAGAAGCGATAAGCGAATAGCGCATTAATCGCTCTTCGCCGTTTCGCTCTTCGAAAAAAATGCTCAATGTCCCTGGTCGTTCGTCATTGGCGGCTCAGGCTTTGGCAGCGGCTTGCGTGGCAGCTTTGCATCCCGCATGGCGGTGTGATAAACAAACGAGGCCATGATCACCGAAGCCTGCATCAAGTCGCTTTTGAGCGCGTGATCGTAGACATCCATGTTTGTGTGGTGTGTGCGAGTACTGTAGTCGATTTGATCTTGGATGAATTGAAAGCCCGGCAATCCGACCGCGTCAAACGCAAGATGGTCTGTTCCCCCGGTATCCCTGATGGTCAAAGTAGAGGCGCCTAAATCATTAAACGGTTTTAAGAAAGTTTCAAAAACGGGGCGAATGGCATCGTTTCCCTGCAGATAGACGCCCCTGATTTTTCCGGTTCCGTTATCCAAATTAAAGTAGCCCGAGAAATTTTTATGAGCTGACTTTAACTTCATGGTTTTTCGGTCGCCAAAGTGTTTAGCAACATAACCCCGCGAGCCGTGCAGCCCTTGTTCCTCACCGCCCCAAAGTCCAACCCGGATGGTCCGGCGCGGTTTAACACCGATTGCTTTCAAAATACGGACTGCTTCCAGGGCAACCGCACACCCGGATGCATTGTCGGTTGAGCCCGTACCGGAATGCCAGGAGTCAAGGTGACCGCCAAGCATGACAACCTGATCTTTCAGCTTTTTATCGGTGCCGGCAATTTCACCGACAACGTTGTACCCCATTGAATCGTCTTCAAAGAACTCGCTTTTGACATTGATCTCAAGCTTCACCGGAATATCGTGTTCGAGCAGCCTGGCAATTCGTGAGTAGTGTTCTATTGAAACCGTGAGTGCCGGTACGGCACTCTCCTCACCCATTTTATAGGAACCCCCGCTACCAACTCGGATGGTGCCATGCTCTCTTTGGCTGCCATCCAGCACAACGGCTACTTGCTCTTTTTTGAAAAACTTACTAATCTTGTTTCTCAGCGCTCGCCGGTGACGAAACTCCGCCCGTCTCGCCGACCGAGATGGTCTGGCGCCAGGTTCCGGGGCCTCTACTAACTTTGCTAAATCCTCTTCGCTGCGACGTTTAGCATCAGCTTTAAAATGAGTTTCAGCCTCCCGACTCGGCTTCTGCATGACAATCGCACCCTTCAGCGTCCCTTTATATTTTTCAAAATCTTCCTCAGATTTGATGTCAACCAGAACCGGCTGGCCGGAAATCGTGCCGTCGGTTCCGGGTGTCCAGGCTTTCGGGTAAGCGATAAGATTGACATACTGCGGTTCAAGCATTTCGATTGAATATCGTTCGACCGCCCAGCCGCGCCCAAAGCCGCCCCAGGACTCCAATTTGGCGTTGACCAGACCCCACTCAGTCATTTTATCCACGCACCATTGGCTGGCCGCCTGGTAATTCGGGGAGTTGGTCAAGCGCGGTCCGTGAACATCTGTCAGGTAAAACATGGTTTCCATGACTTGCGAGTTCTTGAACCCTTCAGCTTTGATTTTGGAAACCATGGTCCAGTCGATTGGCTCCTGTGCGTTCGCGGTAAAAGTGACAGCGAAGAGAAGCAGTAAACAAATAACAGAGTACTTTTTCATTGTAACCTTCCAGTCTTATATGAGTTTTGTAAACGAAATGAGCGTAAATATAAAAATCAAATGGTTTAGATACAATATATTTTTAAGATTTCTTAAAAATTGGTAGTAGAGGAGAGGGCTGGCAGCCAGCGGCAACCCGAAAATGGATATAGCGGTTACGGAAGTGTCTTTCCTGCCCGCACTGGTTTTTGACGGTTGAGAAGGTTGCTGAGTCGGAAGATTATAAGAAGTGGATTGAGGGTGAGAGATAAAGATCAATTCTGATTCATTTTTTTAACGCAGAAATGAGTTGCCGGCGGTGCATGTTGACCAATGTTGGAAAAGGCAAATAAGTCTGCATGAGAACGAAGCTTCGTCAGAGTCGCACTATTAGCCGGTCTGCTCCAGTGTATTGTTATTTTCTCCCTTTTCTGCAGGTGGGCCAATCAAAAAAGAAATTGTTTTTGACAATCCCTTCCGTAATGGAGTGGGAGACCAGTTTAGTTCCTGCTGGGCTTTCTTACTTTGAGGACGTGCCTTCCATTGCATAAAATGCAATTGTCCTTTGGGGATCAAGGGCGGTTTGTTAATAATTCCAGCCAACCATTCTCCCAAATTGGAAATCATTTTTACGACAGGTAGAGGCATCACGGGAGGCACTTTTTTGTTGATACCCAGTTCTTCCAGAATAATTTGAGTCAGTTGAGGTAAGTCATAGTAAGATTCACACAAAATATACCGACTTCCTACTTCTGCTTTTTGTTCAGCAAGTACATGTCCTTCTCCAACGTCGGGAGCATAAACCACGGGATAACCTCCAGGCAAAAGGACAGGAACTTCCCGCTTATATAATTTTAAAATGAAGTCATTTGTTCCAGGAGAATCCGTAGGGCCAGGTCCGTAAAGTCCAGAGGGATGTAGAAAGAGGGCGGGCAATCCTTTTTCTAAAGCAGCGACAACTCGTTGATCCGCAAGCTGTTTGGAACGCGCATAATAGGTTCCCTTCGGTTGAGAATCAATAATGCTTTCATCATATTCCTGACCTGTCCCTGCGGCAAACACATCAATGGTGCTTGTATAGATGAATCGTTTTATCTTCTGCTCCAAAGCAACATCGATCATGTTTTGAGTTCCTTCGACATTCACACGTTGGAAAATATCAGGATCTTTCATCCATTGTTCGGGAAAACCCGCAACATGATAAACAATAGAACAACCTTTCATGGCTTTTACTAAGGAATCTTTATCGGTGATGTCCCCTTGGACCAACCTACATTCTTCCGGTAAAAGTCTTTTCCCTTTCTCAGTGGAACGAACCAAAGCTTTCACTCTTCGATTTCGCTTCAAAAGGGCATCAACAACATTATAGCCCACAAGGCCTGTAGCGCCGGTCACTAATGTTGTCTCCATAATTTACCCTACTCTTTTGATAAATTGCCTGACCAAGCTACTTTATGGATGATTTGAAAATAACGGATTGCAGTTCAGCCGTAGCGGAGTCGTCAGCAATGAAGCTGCAGGACAAAAATAACCTTGCCAATTCAGTTTATGCATAACGCGCAGGTCTCGCACACTGCTCCTGTAAATGTTGTGCCAGAATTCAAGCATTTTCGGCTCTCGTTCGAGCGACTGCTCTCGTCAGTCCATTATCAGGTAGCGTGGCAGATACCGGCCATTCTACTCTTGAGAATTAGAAGGCAGAAGTTCATCCAGAAGCGCCCGATACGCCACGATCAACCTATGGTAAGTCAGGGCATTTTGTGCATAAGTCAACTTCGCGTTCTGCTCATTGTCCTGGCTCTGAATCACAAAAGTCAGTTCGCCCCGTCCCTGGTTGTATAGCTTTAGTTCCTCCTCTGTCCTCTCTTTTGCGGATTGAATCTGTTCCTGGTTGAGTGTTAAAACTCGCTCCAATTCTGTGATTTGGATGTAAATGTTGGTCACAGCAGACTCGAGGTCCAGAGAAATTTCATGCAACTGTTCCTGAATTTGTTTTAGTTGGAGATCCGTTTTTGCAACCTGAGATTTTGCCGTACGATTCTGTAGAGGAACCCGAAATTGCAACCCGACCACCCAATCGGGTTTGTCTAATACAAATGATTTCCCCAGTGCGGTATCAATGCTTTTTGTGTTAAACTGTGCCACCAATGACAGATCGGGCTTCAGAGTCTCTTCGAAGCCCTTCCGACTATAGCCAATTTGCTGCACCCGGAAATCGATGGCTTTGATGAGCCGGGAGTTTTCCTTTACTTGTCCAGTCGCTGTCTCAAGAGACGGAAGTTCGATAACACCATAGAGATCAAACTCTGGCTCTGCGGTGTTGAGCTCGCTGGACTGCGACAATACGGCCAACTCGGCCCGTACGGCCTTCAGTTGAGACTCAACCAAAACCAGGTTCTGTTTCGAAATGCGGACAGCATCCTCTGCTCGAATGACATCTACTTGATCGACAAGGTTTGCCGCCCTCTTTCTTTCCGTCCTGGCTAGCTCTTCCTCACTGAGTTTCGAGCGCTCGGTTACTATCTTTATTTGCTCCATGAAAAAAACCCAGTCGAGAAATTTTCCAGCCAAAGTAGCCAAGAAATCTTCCTGATTTTCAAGAGCTACGACTTCTGAAAAATCTATGTCGAATTGCTTCAGCTCAAATTGGAATTTGTCCAAAAAGCCGTTCCTGTTTTTCAGCAACGGGTGGCTATAGGTCAGTGCGAATTGATTTTGATAAAACGCGTCCGGAACTTCAAAAACAGGACGGATATCCAAATACGCGCGACCCGAGGTGAATGAGACCGTCAATCGGCCACCTGTTTTCCAGAATAGTCTTTCAACCCCACCATTTATCGTCACAGCATCGGTTCTTTCGGGTCCTGCAAAGGCGATGGCAGGAGTTTCTCGCGAAAGATTCACTGAGGAAAACACGTTCCAGTCCTGCGTTCCTAAATTACTATTCTGCTCTTCTCGTTCGATTTGGGCGGTTAGTTTTTCCTTCTCAAAAATGGGATGCTTTTGCTGCAATTGATCAAGGAATGTTTCTAAGGTGATCGTCTGCGCGCCTGCTCTAGAGGCAAGGCTGATGCCCCATAGGGCCGGCAATAATAATATCAATCTCTTAAGTATCATCATACATCCTCCTATATAGTAAGAGCACGGAGAGTGAAGAGCGGCACGATTGCTTGCCCGCTCTACTCTATACGCTTTACGCCCTTTCCGGTTAACCTCCAAACACGAAACCCGCCCTAAAGAATATTCGACTATCTATCACAAGTTATACCCACAGGAAAATTTCCTTACCCGCTTTTCACCCATCTAAGTACATTGAAACTCTCATGCCACAATATAGGTTATCGTGCATTAACACACAGGGTTCAGCCTGCCCAAAGTCGACCTGCGCTTCTTCGCCTGGAGCGGTGTGAATGCGCGCACTATCCCAACGGCTAGTGAAACCGGCCCCGCTCCGTGCGGACCCGCATGTGGGGAGGCGGGGAAAGAACCGCCGCCAGCTTTTTTTAATAAAAGGAGTCACCGCAAGCGTAACCTTCGACGATCTTGCCGTCCGCAATGCGATCGATGTGCACTGCTGTGATAATCTTTCGACTATCCTGGTTTATGCAAGTGACCTGGTAATGTATAACCACTTTGTCTCCTTCCGCAATCATATCCAACTGGCTGAATTCTAGTTGGCTAAAAGCGGCGCGAAAATCTTTCATGACTTTTCTTAATCCGTCGCGATTCTTCCAGGCGTTGGCTGTAGTAAAGCCATCCGCCACGTATTCATCCAAACGTTCCACATCACCCGTGATCATTTCTTCAAAAAAACGCCGCACCAGAGATTTGTTCTGCTCTATCGACATTGCTACCTCCTTTCGTATGTCCAGCATAGACTTCTGTATGGGTTAATAACCTATTGTAAATAAAAGGCTTGAATTAGTAATTATTCCTTGCATTTCCTCCAAGATATCACTATATTTAACTTGTTTATTATCAAAGGATTACTATTCGAAATCGGAGGCATATTTTGGACAATTTTCAAACTTCACTTTTCTATAGCTTACAAACCTTCATCGAATCTTCACCGCTTTACAGAAAGTATTTTTATCTGTTTCAGGCGTTGGATTTATCTGACCTGCCAGACAGAAATTGGGGTGTCGGCTGCACCGGCTATTCTCGCAGAGCTATGCTGAGAGCACTCATCGTAAAGACTCTTGAAGGTATTGTCTCGATTCCTCGTCTGGTTGAATATCTCCAGAATCATCCGGTCATCGCTGAAATGTGCGGCTTCAACATGATGAAAAAACTGCCGGATGAAAGCCAATTTTATCGCTTCTTGAAGCACATCAATAATTCTGTATTAGAGAAAATTCATCATAAGATTAACAAAACCCTCATCGAGCAGGGTGTCATCTCCATGGATACCTTTATTCTCGATTCTAAGCCCATTATGGCTGCCAGCAAAGACAATAACTTCAAAAATCCGAACCGAAACACCACAAATAAAAAAAAGCCTAAAAGAAATCCCACCGCTACTCTGAGTTATTATTCATATCAAGAAATCAGTGGCAAAAAACACTTCATCTTCTTTTGGGGATACCGAACCCATGTCATTGTCTCAAAAGAAGGTATCCCACTCATTGAACTGACCTTGCCCAACAACCAGACCGATGCCAAAGTCGCCAAAAAGCTCATCAACAAACTCAAAAAAGTTTACGGCTTCAAGAAAAAATCTATCTTCATAGCTGATGCCGCTTATGATGAAAAGGATATGTACAATTTCATTGTCGAGCAACTCAAATGTCAAGCCTTTATCCCTATCAATCCCAGAAACACACAACCCGAAAAAACCTTCGGCACAAAAGGACTGCCTTTATGTGAGGCCAACTTAGAAATGAAATCCAATGGCAGATTCAGGGAAGCCAAAAGAGAACGCATCAAGTTTAGATGCCCGTTAAAAACCGATAAAAAATTTGCACAAAAGTATCCGCAGGGCTGTCCGGTTAACCACCCGCGTTTCTTTGAAGGAAAACAATACGGTTGTACCAAATATTTGGACATTACCAATGATGCCAGAGCAAAAATCCCCAGAGACAGCGCCTTCTTTAAAGAAACCTATAAATTACGCACCGAAGTCGAACGATACTTCTCCAGACTGGGCAATCGCGAAATTGAACAAACTACCTATTACAAAAGCAAAGCCATCAAAAACCAGATGACCCTTGCACATATGTCTCTATCACTAGTGGCTTATGCAGCGGCCATCCTCATGGAAAATCCCCATAAAATCAGATGCTTCAGGACTTTTGCACAGCAGCCGCTCGCTTTTAAAAAAGCTGCATAGACCTCATAATTATCAAAGAACATCTACTAACTTTACTCCGGGTGGAGGACTCACCCTTGACTAATCTAAGCTGATTATCTCCTGAAAATCCCAATCCTTACCCACACTGTTGTTACTCTCTATTCGCTATCTCAACCAGTTATTCGCATCTCTCAATCTAATGCTTCTCTCCCCCTATTTTGCAGAAGTCTAATGTCCAGCAATATGTGATTCTAATATTTACATACAAATTGAGCTACTCTCAACCTTAATGTCAACAGATTTTAATGTTCAAAACAGGAATTTCTTCTTCTTGGCCGCTTGCTTCTGTGCCCCATATTTTTCGAGCACAAATTCTTGAAATAAGCTTGAGAAAATCAGCGACTGTTCATCTTGCACTTTTATGTACCCTGCCTTGACTAACCTGCTTAATATATACTCTTGCGACTTATGAAGTCTCTTGCCGTGGGACAGGCACAAGAAGACTTCGCGCTGATCCTCGTCGCAAATATCCCAAATCTGCTGGAAGTGTACTTTGGCTTCGTCCAGGAACTCCTCGCGCACTTTATCAAGAATGGCCTCATCGATATTCTCACCGGAGGAGACGTATTCGAAAAGGATTGCGCAGGCGATTTGAATAAAAAATGGATAGTATCCGGCAACATCGATAATAAAAGGAGCATAAGGTTTGAGAGGGCCACCGCAAGCGCTGGAAGGCGTACTAATCAACTCTATCGCCTCGTTTTCACGGAGCTGCGACAAAGTGATATTGGAAAATATATTAAAAAAAGGCGAGTAAGAAATTTCACTGCTGTGGCAGAGATCCTGAAGATTTTTCCCTGACGAGACAATATAGGCGATGTTGAAATTGTTGGCGATCGATCTGAAAAAGGAGAAGAATTCCATGTCGAAATTTGGATTTTTGGTCACAACCTCAAATTCATCAAATATCATGATGATCTTTAAACCATTTTGATCCAGGGCGGAAACGAGTTTCTTGAAATCCTGGTAGTCCGGTTGCAAATTGGAATCCAAATCCAAATCCTTTTTGCATTCGCGCAATAATGACTTAATGATAAATTCGAGAAATTGCGGGATATCGATTTGTTGTTTTTCCTGAAAATCTATAAAGATGAATAAGTAGTCGTTGACATGTCGCAGGTATTTCGTGCGGTTCTCCGGATGATAAATGTAATGGAGGAGAGATGATTTTCCAATTCGACGTTCTCCAACGATAGAAATCGACTGCGGCCGTGATGCTCCGATGCGCGCACAAATCTTCTTGACTTCGCTCTTGCGGCCGTAGAAGTCATCAATATTCCGAATCATGACGCGATTCAAATAGGGATTCTTGAGCTCTATCGTAGGCGATTCTTCCAGGGCTCGTTCTGACACGCCTGGCTGAGACGTATCGGGAGTGTCCTGCGCAACCAGCTCTGTCTTACGTTCTGGAAAATCAAGCGCAGCTAAATCGGCGACTTCGTTTGAATCGATTTCTTCTTTGCCCTGCCTTTCATCCCTAATCAAAGAGGATTCCGGGAAAGCCTTAATCTGCTGATAACGGCCCGGCATCAGTCTGGCCTTGACACTTTTAAGCAAGCTGTCAAGATCGTATCCTACCACATACAAACAAGGCACGAGAACCAGAGTAAGTGGCGTTGAAAAAAGCAGGCCGTAACCCAACGCTAGCGCCATGGGAGACATGTAAGCATCCTGGCCTCCTAGCCCGTACACCAGGGGGACAAGGCCGGCAACTGTCGTGAGTGTTGTCATGATGATAGCGCGCAACCGGTCTGCGGTCCCTTCTGCCACGATCTTCCTGATTCCCTCGTTAGGTTTGTCCTTACGGAGTTGATTTACATGACTAACCAGCACGAGCGAATCGTTGACTACAACACCTACAAGGCCGACCGCACCCAATATGCCGAGAAAACTGAACGGTTCACCATGCAGGACAAATGCCCAAATAACCCCGATAATGCCAAATGGCACCGCCACGAGAACCATGAACGGCATGGTCATGGAGTTGAAGAGAAGAACCAGCAAGAAATAGATGCCGATGATTGCAATCCCGAATGTGAGCAAAAGGCCCGCAAGCGATTCCTGCTGTTCCTGCGCCTTGCCGCCGATGACTAGCTGCAGGCCCGGGTATTCCTTGTCCAAATTGAAATGAGCCAGGACTTGTTGAGCAGCCGCGAGAGCGGTGGTTTCCTGTTGAAAAAGGTCCGCTGAAACAGTTATTGAACGTTCACCTTCATAATGCCGAAACTCTGCCGGGCCGGGCACGATATTAAGGCGGGTTACGTCCTTCAACGGAATCAGTCGTCCCTGGCGATTCGGGACGGTAAGTCTCCTTAAATATGACAAACTCTTCCGCGCCTTTTCCTGCAGAACGACCCGAAAATTAACGTCTTCTTCGCCGTAGCGAATACTTGTGACAACCTCTCCGTCATAGGCAATACGCACGGTTTGCGCAATGTCAGCGGCCGTTAAACCCAGCCGGGCCAGTTTGTCGTAGTTGGGTTTAATATCCACCTGCTTCTTGCCTACCTTATCATCGCGCTGGACATCCTTGACGCCTGGTATGGTCTGAAGAAACGCGTAAACGGAATCCGCCAAGGTTTTTCGCAAAGCATCGTCCGAGCCAACGATGCGTACTACAACAGGCTTGCCAACGCGGGGTCCGCCCACCTCTATGCGGAAGGAGGTCGTGCGAAAAACATCCAGGTCGTCGATCTGGCGCCGCAGACCCTCTACGATCTCATCCGCTGTCCTCTCCCGCTCGGAGAAGGGGGTGAGGTTAACGTAAATAAATGCGTAGTTTTCGCTTACAATATCTACCGAATCGCCATAGCGACCGAGACGCGTTACGAATGAAGCCAGATCGACTTTAGGTAAATCGGACAGCATCTCTTCAACTTTTTTCGTCTGGTCAGAAGTAGCTTGTAAGGATGTGCCGGTCGGCAACTCCAAAGTAATAAAAAATTGCTCCGCACCTTTGGTTGGGAAAAGAACAAAATGCATCACATTTTTAGCATACCATAGTGAGCCGGCGAGGAGCACAATGGCGAGTAAAACGAGAAGGTATCGCCATCGCAGCAAATGAAACGAGATGCGCTCGAACGAATTCCGCACCGGGTCAAACCAGCTCCGGCCGGTTGAACGCCCTGATTTGGCTTTGAGTTTTTGCATTCCTGGAACCAAATGAGCCGGCAGCGCAATCACTATTTCTCCGAGCGAGATGAGTAACGCCAGACTAACCGTCAAGGGAATGACGTAGATGAATTTTCCCATCAACCCCGGCATAAAAAACATGGGCGCAAAAGCCAGGAAAGTGGTCAGAATCGTCGTTAGCACCGGGCGAAAAACTTCATTAATTCCATTAACAGCTGCGTCCAGAGGAGAGTCCCCCAGCTCCCAGCGACGATAAATATTCTCAGATATGATAATGCCATCGTCCACGATAATACCAAGGACAAGAATCATGGCGCTCAAGGTTATCCCATCCAGATAGGTGCCGAAAACGGGCAGCAGAAAGATGACGCCGAGCATAGCTACCGGGATGCCAAGCGCCACCCAAAAAGCAGTGCGAAGGTCTAGGAAAAACGCCAGCATCAGCACAACTAAGAGCAGACCGATAATGCCGTTTGAAAGCACAATATCGAACTTGCTGCGCACATATTTTGACACATCGCTGGAGTATAAGATTTCGACCTCATCGAGCAGATTTTTTCTTTCGACCTCAATAAGATCTTTGATGGCGTCAACGGTTCGGATAACGTCGGCCCCCTCACTCTTAAGCACCACAAATGAAATGACAGCTTTTCTGTCCATCCGTGACATAATTCTCTCTTCTTCAAAGTCGTCCTTGATAATGGCCAGATCTTTGACTTTTACGTTTGGGCCTTCAAATGTGCTGCGAACGATGACATTTCCCACTTCCAGTGGGTTGCTGAATTCGCTCAGCATGACGATATTTTTTTCATCGGTGTACGATTCTATCGAGCCGCCGCGAGCGCTCATCGTTCGTGCCCGGATGGCCATAATGATTTCGCGCAATGGCAGCTGATAGCGATTCATCAAAGCAGGAGAAACTTCAATTTTGATTTCGCGAGCGCGATAACCATATCGCTTTACCCGCGCCACACCCTTGATGTTTTTCAGTTTTTTCTCAAAAAGACGCGCGTGCTCGCGGAGTGCTGGATAAGGAAGGTTGCCGGAGAGTCCGACCTCAATGATGGGAAAAATGGAAGTCTTTAGCTCGGTGATCAACGGTGCTTCGGTTACTTCCGGGGGCAAGTCTGACACGCGGGCAACCGCCTCTCGGATCTCATCTACAACCTCATTCAGATCCTGCACATTGGGCTCGATAGTGACTTCCATGAATGAGCTATTCTCCATCGAGATCGATGTCACTTCCTTGACATCGGTGACACTCTTTAACTCTTCCTCAATCTTGTTGGTAACGTTGAGCTCCACTTCCTCAGCTGAGGCCCCGGGATAATAGGTGGTAATAAACAGTCGGCCGAAATCGACGGCGGGGTATTGATCACGGTTAATGAACGTTAAGGTTGCCAGTCCAAAGATGATGACGCCGCCGGTAAAAAGATTCGCCACAATATGTCGTTCAATGAAGAATCTAAAGAGGGATTCCATCTATTCGTGTTCTCCTATCCAGAAAACCGTGATCGTGCAACTGAAGGTTGGTCTGGGTGCAGGTAAAGGAGGATTCGCTCACTCCTTTGATTTCGAAGACTCAACTGTTGGTCACGTTGCAATTCTTGAATCCGTGGCCCGACTCAGTAGTCAGCCGGAAGGGTCTGGTACCAGCATTTTCGAGATGCGGGCAGACCTTTAGGAAAAATCAGAGGCATAGTAGCCAGAATTATCTCAAGTAGCTGTTTTTTTGATCACCACAGGATCTTCGATGAAATGAGTCTGGACATCCATTACGGGTTCAAACCAGGACTCCCCGGCCTCAGCTTCCTTGACGAAACGCCATTTTTTACAGACCTTTCTTACGCCTACCGGGTAAACGGTTAGATCCCCTTTCTTGTTAAAATGCAATCGCAGGAAATTTTTATAATCTGCGATGCTGAGTGAGGAAAACCCTGTATCACTATGAAAACGCAAGAGGAGGTTTGCAACCAACAGGTAGATTCCCATGACGAAGCCACCAAGCAACCCGCCGACAACAAACATTTCCGCGCCGAAGAGGAGCACGTGTGCCGGGTTACCGATCGTCATCTGCCAGATCGTAAGATTGAGATAAGCAAACAGCCAAATCAGTCCCATATTCAGCGCCACATGGGTTAAGCCATGTAGACAACCGAAACTGAATTTCAAAAAAGCTCTTTTTGCATCACAAAAAGCTACCATGCCAAAAACCAGCACCAGGAGCAATACCATGTTCAAGGGGCTAACAATGAGCACTGAATAAAAGGTGCGGATGACTTCTCCAATCTCCCCTGGTCTGGGAGTAAGCTGCATCAATTTCTGCATGAGTGACACCTCATAAATGCTACTACTGCTCTGGAATATCCATGCAGACAACAAGTAGTAACTACCGAGGAATCGTGATAAACGCCAGTTTTTGAAAGAGAACAGCAGGTTTCGGAAGGCTAACCAGCGCGAGGTTGCAGGGCTGGGGAAAATGGCGCGGCGTGAGTATTTCACTTTGAATTCGCCTTCATCTAGTTCCAGAGCATCAGGAATGCGATGGGGCGGGTGTAAAAAAGCGCCACCGCCACCGGCGATGATTTTCTGTCGTGTGCCACTTTCGTCCTGATGGCGGCAGTAGAGATGCTGATCGCCAGTCAGGTTCAGGCCAAGGATACCGCCGTGCTTGCGAATCACATTTCGTTCAAAGTAGGCTATGTTATGGTACGCGTCGGGACTCTTGGTGACGGTATAAATCCAACTTGGCTCCGCGGTACACAAAATAATTCGATCATTCCGTTTCATCTGTTTCTTTGCGATGTCTACGAAGTAGTTGAGCTGGGGCTTGTCAATGTACGCGTCGAGCTGCGTATCGACACCCCACAGCCACCAATTGTGCGGGAGTTTGATGGCAAAGTAACTACGAGATTGCTGAGTCTGCCAACCGCCGATCCAGCGTTTTTGACAGAAGAGACGTGTAAAACTGGTCAAACCGTCGTACCAATCATGGTTGCCGGGAATGGCATACAGGTGCGGTGCTTGTTCGTATATGACCCAGGGCAGAGCAGATTGATAAGGACCCACAGTGCGATCGCTGTAAGCCTCGCGCCCCGGTGTGGGATAGACTTCATCTCCACCCATGATCAGAAAGCGCCCCCTTTGCGTTTCAACTTGTTTGCCGTTGTGGTTGAAGACGAGCCGGGCCTTGGACAGCAGTTTTGCAATCGTATAGGTCGAGTTCCAGCCGTCGCCAATATCCGCAACATAGTCAAACCAAAGTTCTTTTTCTGTACTGTAATCGTGCAGATCGGGTCGGTCCAAAGATCCCTGGATTTCACGCTTATCGGCGTACGCACCAAAGATAATCGAGAGCAGAGCCCGAATGGCTGTAATAATCAATTGCATCGGGTCAAACCAGCCAACCATCGGTTTGCGCGCAAAACCCAGATCCTTCTTTTTTTGCGATTTTGGTCGTTGGCCACCCACAAACGGGCTGGGACCGACAGACGCAAAGGCTCTCTTCAATTCTGATCGGAGCGGTCGCTCCATAACATCGCCTCTTAGGTTAATTAATTATGGGCTTAAACCACTACCATTGCGATGGCTCTCTCAAAAAGGATGTCCCGTTCAGGAATTATTTAAATTACGTACCTCCCTAACGCGGACAAACCGCAAATCTCAAAAAACAAACTACAAATAAAACTCAAATACCAAATTCCAATAAAACCATAACTTTCAGTGATTTTGTTTGAAAATTTGAAAATTGGATTTTGGAAATTACTTGTTATTTGTGATTTCAAATTCTGCCAAAAAATGGCAGAAAATTACTTGTCAGTTACTAAAAGGTACCCTTGAGATCGATCAAGAGGTATGTAATGAGTAGATTGAAAAAGTTATCACATACGCTTTACAAATGCAAGTTTTATATGGCATTTTGTCCGAAATATATCGTTCTCGGAAACTTCAAAGGTGATTATCACTGAATATGCGCGTCAGCTATTGTGTTGCTCGTAGTTAGTATCCCACAGCCTTGACCAGGAGGTCAATCATGGAATCCAACAATATGAGTGCTCATGTCTTCCTATTTATGCGGTAGTCCGATCCCATATCTTCCTGGCGAGATAACGTGATGCGGATCGAGGGCCTGCTTGATTTTGTTTGCCAGCTTTTGAAATTCCGGCGTGCAGTTTAATATTTCGTCATAGTAAGCTACGGTGGTCCGGTATTGCTGATAACCTTGCTCAAGAAGAACTGTGGCCAGCTCCTTGCGTAGAGCTTGCGCTCGTTTCGCTTCATCTGCGTTGGTTTTGTCGTAGAAGATAGCTTGCAACGTTAATGCGCAACGCGGGTTAATCATGACAAATGTACAGGCAAAATCGAATCCATGTTTGTGAAAGATCTCAGTGCACAACTCCTTCAATTTATCTATTTCACTTCCAGTCAATGGCACGATGCAGGAAAACCAGACGAACCCCGTACCATCGCGCGCCGGGTCTAAATTCTCCGTGGGGGCAGGTGTCTGGGATTTGAAGTAAGCAATTCTCAAAACATATTCTCCCGGGATACCTTTGAAAATGGGATAAACTTGCGGAAGTCCCTCAATTTTTTCGAGGGAAGCACTGGTCACTGACCTGAGAATGGAGTTGATCATCGGGAAATCCTTATACCTTCTCCAGAAACGGGTTATTTTCCCGACAATCTTCAGCTTGGCATCATCCAAAAGATCGAACCGGCCGTACGGCTTCAGATGCTGTTTGAGAAGCTTAAGCTGTAACCGAACTTGCTTGCGGGTTCCATAGATGCCACCTGAGAGTAACCATGGCGATATGAGGTACTTCTCCCTGACCGAGGCCATTTCTTTTGCAGAGAGGTAGGTTTGCCCATCTGCCAACCGGTCGTAGGGATAGGGCTGCATGGCGGACAGAAAAAGTACATCATTTGTGAGGTGAACATTGCTTAGAAGGATTCGATTTAAGGACAAGCGGCGCAGTGTGTCTATCACTGCCGGCAGATATTCCTCTTTTTCCAAATCAAGCAAAAACATGACGAACTTTTCGGGCTCGGGCATTAGCCAAATCCCGGCTTTGGTTACAATACCAAAGTTGGCCTGGGCGAACAGGCCCTCAATATACGGCCCGGTGCCCCATTTGTACACATTCGCAGTTCGCGAGTTTTCGGGTCCCCCTCCCGTGCGCAAAATCTCGCCTGACGGAAGAACGACTTCCATGCCGCACAGTTGACCAAAGTGATCCCAGTAAGGTGTATAACCAACGCCACGTTCCATGGCATTGCCAACGACACTTCCTTCGGGAGTTGCATCTGTGCAGTCGGTCCAGAGTTTGATATTGTTATGATCCAGATGCTCCCGGAGTTTCTTCTGGGTAACTCCAGGCTCGATTACGGCATAGGCCAATTCCTCGTTCACCTCGACGACACGATTCATGCGATCCAGCATCAAGATCACAGCCCCGGCCTCGAGCCCCATACTTGCACCATAACTCCAGTTCTTGCCTTTGCTGAATGGCCATATTGGGAATTTGTATCGGTTGGCCAGTTTCACAATCTGTGCAACTTCTTCGGTAGTGGCCGGGAAAACTACCGCCGCCGGTATTTTTAACCATTCGCTTGTATCTGTAGAATACTTCTTGACATCTTCCGCGTCCGTAAGAACATGGCTGGTGCCGACAATTTGTCTGATCCCTTCTAAAGCTTTCTCTTCAACTCTCGCCATTTAGCTTCTCCAAAGTGAATATCCGCCCTTGTCTTCGTAGATAGTTCCATGTGGCAGGCTCGCTGAATTTAACTACGAGACCTGGCCATCCGGAAACAGAGACTGCCGGAGTTCCTGGGTAGCGCTGCTGGCAGTGTTGGCGTTGAAGACCGCAAAAACATAGCGATCTGGCCTAAGAACCACAAGATTCACCTGGAATCTATCGAACCAGGCTGCGAGCTTGCTCTCCAGGTCAGCCACGACTGCAAGGCCATCTTCAGGCCCTGGCTGTTCCGTTGCCCCGATGATCCGGACAAACCTGGTCGACAGGTTCTCCCAAAAAGCTTGCGACTCTGTAGTTATCACGCAGCGAGGATCAACCTCCAGGCCGAGAACAGCGAAGCCGTGGCCCAGCACCTCATCCAGCAGAACGCTCTCCTCATCTGTCGTGCGCACTTTTGGTTGAATGAATAGTTTGCCCCGGGCCGCACGTGATTGTTGCTGGCGGTCGCTAGCAACCAAACCACCACGAAAGCTTGCCTCTGGCCTGAATTCTCCACTTCTTACCTTGCGGCCAATGGTAGGTACAAACTTGAGAAGACGGAAGAATAGGTTGCGAATCCAGGCAACAGTTCGGCTCTCGGTTTGTAAAATACGACCGAAATTAACTGACATTCTGGTCATTCTCTGAACGTGAGGTTTTCGTTCGATTTGGTAGGACTGCAGGATCGCGGGGTCGGCATGACCACGAAGAACGAGCGCCATCTTCCAACTCAAATTACTAACATCGCGAATCCCTGAGTTCATGCCGGTGCCACCAAACGGTGGCGTGAGGTGTGCCGCATCGCCGGCCAGGAAAACCCGCCCAGCAGTCCACTTGTCTGCGATACGGGCATGGTAGATGTACACGGACTTGCGGATCAGCTCCACATCTCCTAAATCCACCCAGGGAGCTAACAGCGCTCTGACCGTTTCGAGCTGTTCCATTTGCTCCTGGGTTTCCCCAGTCTTGAGCATGAACTGCCAGCGATGATGGTTGAACGCCATCGGATAGGTAACAACCGGACGCTTCGGATCACAGATGAATTGGAGATTTGACGGATACTTAGATGGATCATCAATCTTGACATCGACAACAAGCCATTGCTGGAAGGTCTTTCCAATCAACTCCGCACCTATCTGATGACGCACAATGCTACGACCTCCATCACATCCCAGCAGGTACTTTGCTCTGACCTCGTAAACTTTATCGGTACCATGGTCTCGCACGACGACGGTAACTCCTTCGCCAGAGTCAGAAAATGACTCTGCTTCGTTTCCCAGTCGAACTTCAACACAGGGAAATCGGTCAACGCCTTCGCGCAGCGTTTTTTCGATAAATGGCTGATAGAGGAGTATGAACACATGGAACCCGTAGCCGAAATCGGTGCTACGTACTTCCAGGAATGGTTTGCCAACACCATCCAGAAACTGTAAAAGATTCTGGGGCAGCAGTTTGGGCATGAGCAGATCTGACAAATGGATCGACTGCCAAATGCGCATCGATTCATCATCGCAAGTTCCTGCACGCGGCAACCGGTAAACGGCATCATCACGTTCGAGCACCAGGGTGCGGATGCCAAGTTGGCCAAACAAGTTTGCAGCCGTCGTGCCAACGGGGCCATACCCCGCGAGGATAATGTCATAGTCCGGGGTCGTCATACTGAATGTCCTCCCTTCTTCATTATGAATCTTTGTAACTTTCAACCACGGCTTCCGCCGTCTGCTCCGAGATAGCGGAAATGGTCATGCAGGGGTGAAACCCCAGTGATGAGGGAATCATGGACCCATCAGCGACGTATAAGCCGGGGTAGCCATGTACTTCTCCCGCGGAGGAAACAACACCCTCTTCGGGTGAATCAGAGAGATTGCATCCGCCGAGTGGGTGCACGGTGAGAATTCGTTTAAAGATGGTCCAGGTGACCAGTGGGGCAAATGTTCCGCCATAAATATCGCTTACTTCCTGCATACTTGCAATCATCTTCTCCACCAACTCGTGGTTCTCACGAGCATAATTCCACGTAATATCGAGATTTCCCTTTTTCAACCGGATCTGACCGTTGGCATTATCCCGTCCAATCGCAAAAAGGTTGGTCATTCTGGCAGGATCACCAGCGTTGGGCATAGACGCTTTACCCGGTTTACTCAACAGTCCTTTCTTAAATGCCCAAATGAGAATGGACGCCATCTTATGCCACAGTATCGGCGACAGAAAACGCAGCCAACCGTGGTTGGGCTGGCCCATAGCAGCCAAAACTTTCATCACCGGTTGACTGAAGCTAGGCGCGGCCATGGTGAACTGAGGCGCCTCGTCAAAATAGCGCATCACGGAAGTGACATCCGGCCCTTTCCATGGTTCGAGGTCGATCTCACTATTCTGAATGGACCCAAGAAAATCACCATTTCCTGAGAAACCGCTGCCCAGTTTTGCACTAAGCTTGGGCAGGGTTCTGAATACATCACGACTCTGGAGTAGAATCTTGTTGGTTCCTAGAGTACCCGCTGAGAGAACCGTACGTGAGGCATCAACACTGCCCGCTTTATCGGTTCCCACGTCTTTATAATGCACGCGATAGCCCGATTGCAAAGGCTCAATATGCATGACGTTGATGCCGGTTTGGATGCGAGCGCCCAACTGCTCGGCCTTCGCAAGATAGGTTAGATCCAGCGAGTTTTTTGCTCCGTACTGACATCCAAATTCGCACTCCGCTACCATGCGGCAAGCCTCCCGGTCTGGCCCGCCAGGCTCTTGCCAACTCACTGCCTGGTCTGGATCGAAAACATCTCGATTTAGCTTCTTAGCTGCTTGTCGAAAGATGTCGCGTTTCGGCAATGAGACGTCTGCCGGCACCGGTGCGATGCCCAGCATATCTGCGACCTTATCGTAGTATGGATCAAGACTCGCGCGGTTAATTAAGCGCGGCCATTTGGGATCTTCAAACACCACAGCGTCCGGTCGGATATGGATATTGGCGTAAATCAAAGATCCACCGCCAACGCCGCTTGCAACAATGGTTCCTATGCCGGAGAAAAAGTCCAATTCATACAAGCCCCGAAAATCCGATTGTTTCGGGTAACGCCAAAACAAGCTCTTGACATCGGTGACGTCTCTGGGGAATTCGCCGGGTTTGTAGCGTTTGCCGCGCTCCAAAACCAGCACGGATTTGCCGGCCTCCGCCAAACGTAAAGCATTTATGGAACCACCGAATCCAGAACCGATGACGACTGCATCGTACTGATGTGGAGAATTATTCATGATTTTGTTTCTTCCAGTTGATTTAAGATGTGGGGATAAACATCGCGCACGGCATTCTTGCCATAAATGCAGTCGATGTGCCCATAATCCGGAATCACGAAACGCTTGTAAAGATCTGCTCCATTCTGGTCACGCAACAGGTTGTAGGTGATTTCGGTGCTCTCGGGCAAGTAGCATTCGTTTTCCTCACCCGAAATGAAAGTAATCGGTATCGCCATGCGCTCAAGATGGGGCAGATAACTATCCTCTCCTTGAAGATTGACCAGGTGCCCTTTACGAGACATAAGCGCGAGGTGTTCGAAGGAAGTAATATTGGCCACTCCAAACAACTCATGCAAGTTGTCATGTGTCAGGCGGTTTAACTGGTCGTGCTCATATAGCTGACCGTACAGGAAAGCGATGCGGTGGCAAACCGGATTGTTGCAGCGCTCTTCTTTTTGGATCGGATAAAATTTCAGAGCTTCGTTAAACAACTTGTCCGGCCACTTAGCGTCTTTGGCCGTATAAGCGTTGAGTGATTTTATCCCCATTTTAGCCAGGAAGCTAGGTGTATGTAGACCGGTCTTCATCCTTGATAGGAAGGGCAGCTTCATGTGGGTAGACACTTGCGAACAGACCGCCGCGCGGACCCCTTGCAGCCAGCCGCCAAGCATGGACATAGACCAGGTTGTCGATCCGTAGCAATGAACCACCATCTGTACACTTTTCGCAGCAGTGATCTCAAGAACGGCATCGACTGCCCTGGGGTAGTCGTACTTGGCTATCACGTCCCCGCTGAATTGTGCATGCGCAGCTGGGAGCTCAATACTGGCGCGATAATCCAGCAGCCAAACGTCATATTCATGGGCGAAGAGATACTCAACCAGATTCGTGTCGTAAGTATCCATCGAGAAAATACGACTGGACACACCCAATCCGTGTGAAAGTATGACCGGGCCTTTTGAGCCCCCCTGGTAACGAGTCAGACGAAGCGTTACCTGATCCTGGGTCTTGATATCGAAGACCTCGGGTGCAGAGGCACGCAACGGACGTTTTTTACGGGGGGCAGCATCTGGATTGAAATAATTCTGCCCGGCGAAGATACCACCGAAAGTGTCAAAAAGCCTCCCGGCAAAAAATGTCCCAAATTGCGCATTGTACTTCAAACACTGCGCCAAACTGCTGGTGTTGGTCACCTTAAGCGTTCGCATCTGCTTCATAAAATCCATCGCCCTGATCTTCAGCACACCCTTGCCGAACACCGGACCTCCTTCATTTTCGCCCTCATAGATTGTGATATAGAGCGTCGTAGTATCGCTCCAAAGATCAAAACCTGGGTCATCTCGAATCTCTTTGAACCCCTTCAGATAATAATCCTGACCCTCTTGCGAACTCAATTTCATATCATAACGCATCAGGCGAGTTTCGATCTCGTCGGGATGTTCGGTCAGGAGATTAAAAACACCCTCAGTCACCGTTAAGGCTGCTGTAGAAAGGGCAGGAGCGCTGACAGTACCTATTAGCGTTGCCTGGTGTCTCTCATCCTGAAGCATTAGTTCAAGATCATTGGAAATGACGGTGACGGTAAACTCAAAAGTCGAGCCCTCTGTCTTACCAAGTTCAGCAGCCCTTTGATAGTCTTCCTTGATTTTGGTTGAGAAATAGCCCACCATGGTCTCGGTGAACTGAATTCCCACTTTAGATGGTAGCACGGCTTTCGGTGCTCGCGATGGCAAATCGTAATTGATTCTCCAACCGTGGTCATTGGCAATTAACGCGACATTACGTTCAGCAATTGCGGAGATCGTCAAGAGAGGATTGGTCCCTAGTGACGTCGGAATAACTGAGCCATCGAGCACGTACAAGCCTCGGTGAACCTCATCACTTTCTTTTGACGCGAATACCTGACCTTTGTGATTCACCACACCGTCTGATGACTGTTCAGCCATAATACAACCGCCCAGGGGATGAACGGTGACCAAATTATGACCTAATAGTTTTGTCCATGTCGGATTTGGCACATACGTTCCCCCCAGCGCTTCTGTCGCCTTGATAAGACGCTTCTTTGCTTTTATGAAAATCTCGTCCTTACCGATCCCCGGCCAGGTAATGCGCAATCTGTCATCTTGAAGCGTCATGACTCCTCCACAACCATCATGGCACATAACAAGATAAGTTTGTGTATTATTGACCGCGCCACGGTAGGCACTTCCCAGGAAAACACTTTCCAATTCTCGTTTTTTCTCACCGAGGAAGTCTAACAACCCTTCATCGGTATCTTCACCAATGAATTTGCTGGCAGTTGAAAACAGCAGGGGTAAAATCGCCGACATTGCTCCAGGAATCGTGCCGTCTTCAATACACATGCCTTCTTTATAATCTTCACTGCTTTTGCGCGTATCGATGATGCTGGTAATACAAGGCCCAACGGGGTTATCAGCATCTGGAGTACGATTTCCCCAGCCGATGCCGTTTATCTTTTCATCATTATTATAAGCGAAAGCGATCATATCACCATTTCCACTAAAATGCTTGCCAAGCATATCCGACGCGGTTAACCCGTTTTGTTTTGAACGCAGTAAAATTTCCGTACTACCCAGCGTCCCGGCTGCCAGGATAACGATGTCTGCCCGGACGAACAAAGTGGAAGCATCGAATTTTTCCCGTCCCATGCCGGTTGCCTTGAAATGCACGACCCATTTGCCCGCTTGCTTCTCTAGGTAGCGAATATTCACTTCCGTAAAAATATCAGCACCATGGTTCCTGGCGTCGGGCAGGTAGTTCATCTGCACCGTATTCTTAGCAGTGTGGTTACAACCAGAGGTACAATCGCCACACAAAATGCAAGGAGATTGTTCCACTCCGACATGATTCAGGCCGTCCTTGTTTTCCTCGAATGTAACTGCAATGGGAGTTCGATAAAAATCCTCTTTCATATACTTTGCAGATTTTTCGTGCGCGGAGAGTTTTTTCAAAGACGGCAACTTGTCTGGATACGGTACGGGTTTCAACATTTCCCGGGCTCGCTTGAAACCGGCCGCCACGCCGTCGTTGAGGTCCTGCACCAGCGCTTTTGGCCACGCCGGATTTTGAAAGACCCGGGGGTCAGCCTCGATAGCAACATTCGCGTTAATCAAGGAGGTACCACCAAGGCCACAACCTACCAAGACATTTATGTCATCATTGGTATGGAAGTCGAAAAGATTCGTTTCAGAGCCAGAGTGGCCTTTTGGTGTATCGTACTGCGAGTTTGCAGCGGCTTCAGGTAGGGTACTGGGAAAATCGCCTGGAAAGAACTCTTTTCCTCGTTCCAATACACAGACCTGCTGCCCAGCCCTGGCAAGACGCGATGCGGCGATCCCGCCGCCATAGCCGGATCCGATCACCACAACTGTGTAATGATTCTTGATGTTTTCGATGGGTAGAGATAGACGTGACATGATATTGATCCTCAAAGATTCCAGAACAGAAATTTCTTCTTTTTCCGTGCCATTTTTGCACTATATCGCTCAAGAATGAATTCTTCGAATAGGGAAGAAAATACCAACGACTGTTTTTTATTCACTTTGGCGTAGCCCCCCTTGATTAAATTCGTCAACACATATTTTTGGGCATTAGGAACTTTTTCACGCTGGCACAGGCATAACAAAACATCGCGTTGGTCATCATCGCAGGTATCCCAAATCTGCTGGAAATGCACCCTTGCCTCGTCCAAAAACTCCTCCTTCACCCGCTCAAAAGTGGCGTCCGTGATACTTTCGTTACTTCTGACGTATTCGAACAGGACGGCACAGGCCATCTGAATAAAAAATGGATAATAGCCCGCGATATCAAAGACGAACGGTGCATAATATTCCAGGGAGTATCCTAATTCTTGAGAGGGACCCGTTATCAATTCCAGCGCCTCTTGCTGGCTAAAGTGCGATAGGGTTGTGTTGGAGAAGATATTAAAAAACGGAGAGTCAGAAATCGCGCGACTGTGGCACAGCGTCTGGAGGTTCCTCCCCGACGAAACAACATACCCAATGTTGTAATTGTTGGCGATGGAGCGGAGAAAGGAGTAGAACTCCGTGTCAAATTTTTGGTTTTGGGTGATGCTCTCAAATTCATCAAACAGCATAATGATATTTAAGCCATGCTCATCATAGGCTGTTACCACCTTCTTAAAGCCCTCATAGTCGGGTTGGACATCCAGGGCCAGTCCACCTCTGGACTCATCTAAGAGAAATGCATAAATAGATTGAAAGAATGTTGGGATGTCAATGCCACGCTTTTCCTGAAAATCGATGAAGACGAACCGGTAATCGTTGGGCCTTTGTAAATATGTCATCCGAATTTTCGGATGACATAGATAATTGAGCAGGGAGGATTTGCCGATTCTTCTCTCGCCCACAATGGAAACAGACTGGGGTCTTGACGATCCGATCCTGGAAAAAATCTTGGAAACTTCGCTTTTGCGTCCGTAGAACTCATCTATGTTTTTGATCTTGACCCGATTCATATAGGGGTTTTTGAGTCCTTTTGCGAATCCCTTCTCTTCCCCCTCCACATCCAGCGGCGGCGTCAATGTGATTGTCGGTGGCAGGTCGCTTTTTCCCCTGTCAGATGTTTTTTCCCTGATTAATTCATCCTCTTGCCATTGGAGTCGGTAGATATCGATTTTTTCGCTTTTGCCTTTCAATAGCTCATTGCAAACAAAAGCCAGGGCGAATTCAGAGTTATCCTTGACTTTCTGAAAGACACTATCTGACAATAGTATTTCGTTGGCAGTCGCCCTCTGTTCGACGCGCGCAGCGACATTGACGATATCGCCGTAGACGTCGTTTTTTTCAATCATAGCCCGGCCGAAATGCAACGCGATTCGAATGGCAATTCGATCCTCCTCCGGTTGAGCCAACGTCTGTTTACGCAGCACTTTCTGCATTGCGATGCTACAACGACAGCCATTCGCTGCTTCTGTGAAATAGGCCAAAATGGCGTCGCCACTGGTTTTGATCATGTGACCGCTGTGCTGTTCGATGAGAGGGGTCATAAGGCGAGTGTAGCGGTGCAGCATGGCACGCCCGGACACATCCCCCTTTTGCTCAAAGTAGGCCACTGAGCTAACAACGTCACTGAACATAATCGTAACGTCTTTTGTGTACTTGCTCACAATGATGTCGTCTATTTTCCGCCTCTGCGATAACAAATCTCTAATGTTGTCCACTCCAGCTTTGAAGTTCGAGGGGGATTCGAGTCCCACATTTCCTCCACTGCTTGCGCCTTCGTCCATCTCAAGACGACGCTGAATCGTGTGCAGCTCCGAGATCATTTCACGCACCGTGCCGTACCGTTCCTCTCGTTTTTTCTTCAACGCTTTTTCAATAATTTTGTACAAATCATCCGGTACGTCGGGGAGAGGCTCCGGTTCTTCGTTAATAATCGAGTAGACCACCTCGACTGGGTGATTGCCACTGAAAGCAAGCCGCCCGCTCAAAAGTTCATAAAAAACAGCTCCCAATGAAAAGATGTCCGAAGCCTGGTCAACTTCCTCCCCTCTTGCCTGCTCTGGCGACATATAATGTACCGTGCCTATTTGAGTTCCGAGTGTGGTCAGATCGCCGAGGTTCTTGAGTTTGGCCAAGCCAAAATCCACGATCTTCACCCTCACATCGCGGCCGATCATGATGTTTTCCGGCTTGATGTCTCGATGCACAATATCAGCTTCATGTGCTGTGCTGAGACCCTGGCAAACTTGCAGGATTATATCGAGGCTCTCATTCAGAGAGAATTTTTGCTTATCGATGTAATGGCGGAGGGATTCACCCTGGATATACTCCATCGATATGTAGATTCGACCTTCGAATTCGTCGATTTCGTAGACGACGACAATATTGGGATGAGTCAACGCTGCAGCCGCTCGCGCTTCCCGTTCAAAACGTGCCTTGTTCTTGTCGTTTTCGTACAACTGCTGGAACAAAAACTTGAGCGCCACTTTACGATGAAGTTTGCTATCCTCGGCAAGATAAACCTCTCCCATGCCGCCCTGACCCAATTTCTCCAGTATTTTATAATGGGATATGGTTTTTCCGATCATGATCTAAGAGTCGTTTATTGCGCTTCTACTGAAACTGCCTTGCAGCTTCCTTAGCCAGCGCGAGAACCGTCCACGCTCTGGCAACCCGGTGCCGTTTATTTCTGCAACTAACTTCTTAAATACCGGTGAATATAGCTGAGGGCGATCGCCGGTCATAACAACATAATTCCGTCTGACGAGATCATCAAGGACGTATACTTTGGCTTTGTCAATTCGCTTTGACTTCATTAGGAGTTTGAAGATTTCCTTCTGGTCGTCGTTAAACGATTGCCATAAGGATTTGAAATAGCTTTCAACTTCAGCGCAAAACCTGGCCTCCCACACCCTCAGGTCAGCCGGCTCAAGGCTGGCACGCGCCACCTTCATATCAAAAAGGATACTGCAAGCCGCTTGCAGCATAAAGGGAAAATGGCCAGCCATATTGAGGATCAGCTTGCGTTCGGAATTCACGGATAGACCGGCTCTATGAAATGGTTCCTCTATGAGCTGTATCGCTTCATCTTGTTCAAAGGGCTTCAGGGTGACATTTGTAAAAATGTTAAAGAATGGCGATTCCTCTATATCTTTGGAAACACAGAGTTTTTGTAAATCCATAAAAGATGACGTGACAAAAGCCAGATTGAAGTTATTCGCCAATGAACGCAAGAATGAAAAAAACTCGAGCGGAAAAGTTTCGTTTTGAGTAATCAGATGAAAATCATCGAAGAACAGGATGATCTTCTTGTCTTTTTGATTCAGGTTTTCGATGATGCTCTTGAACAAATCATAACTGGGTTCGGCTTCTCTGATCTCAGTTATCACTTTGGTTTTTTGAGAAATACCGTTGCATAGAGAGATGTAGAAATTTTTAAAGGAGAGGTTCCTTTCCAACCTGATGGGCATATAAAAGTAGATATAGTCATCAGGGTTCTTAAGCCACGTTCGTCTCGTCTCTTCGAGCGCCAGATACCACAAGAGGGAAGATTTCCCAATCTTTGGCTCACCAACGACTGAGATAGACTGCGGGCGGTCCGCGCCAATACGTGAGTAAATCTTCGTAAGCACATTGGTCCGTCCAAAGAAAAGATCGCGGTTTGTAACAGGGCTTTTGTAATCGTAAAGGTTTTGCATCATTAGAAACCGAGCTGAAAACCCACCGTTGCAATAAAGTCTGATCTCAGCCCACCAGCATTGAGAGGAACTATTATATTGCCAATCAAGATAAACTCTGGCTTGGGGTTAAACTTTAGACCCAGTGAAGCATTCAGGTTATGGTCATGAGAAAAACTGGGAATATTCGTCAACATCACTTCCCGCACGGCATTCCCGGCCGGTCGCTCTAAGGTGACGGACTTTCCGAATCGCAGCTCTTCAATTTCATCGCCGATTTCGAATTCGCCCAGGAAATCTACAGATAATGTCAGCCATGTTGCCAACTTTTGATCATAACCGACAAAAAGTTCGATTTCATCGGGATCGAGATCGTTGTTTCGGCGGTCGTAGGTCAAATTCAGGTGGGGTCCAAAATTCCCAATAATGGCCGAGGCGATCAGCATCGCCCGAAAACTTGAGTGGCCAGTGCCCAGGAAGTTTTCTTCATCGCCCGTTGCGGCACGATACTCAAGCAAGCCCGCGAGACCAAGCGTCTTCCCGCGAAGAAAGCTATACTTGGCACGAAGAGCGATATCACCGATGCCCGCATCATCATCATTTAGAGAAGTTGGCCTCAGCGATAGGATGGGGTCCGACGGGGTACCGCCGGGAAAACTATGGTTTGCCGTATCGTTGCTAACAAAGGTGAAGCTATTTATTCGAGCGATGGGATCAGCGTTTACACTGACATTGACGAACGGCACAGCAATGCTGATATCAAAATGATTCGTGATGCCCGCCGTCAGGTTGAACGAAACAATGGTCGCGTTCAAATCCAAATTCATGAAAAGATCAATGGTATCGAATTCATTGTCAGAGTCGCCAAGGCCGGGCGCTCCCACATCCTGGTGGGTAAAGGTAAAGCGAATGTCTTCAGTCTTGAGACCCCGGAGTTTAGAGAAGTTGAGAACACTTAGGTTGAGCCCCAGACTGAACCGGCCCTTGCCCAAGGTTTGCGCTCGTTCAGAAAAGATTGGGCCCATGCTCGTAGTCGTACTCACGGGCTGACCGGTACTAAAATCGAAGGTCAAACCAGCTTCAGTAGAACCGAGTGGAAAGGAGGCGATATTTGCAGCAATGAAGCTGGCAAATGAGTTTATGGTCGCCTCGCTCAACGCCACGTTGTCCGCCCTAAAATGGGTCCCGTGTTCCCCGGGGCCGGCGAGTTCGATCTCCAGAACTTCACCGAAGATATTACCTATTTTATCCCGTAAACTTTGGCCAACAACGGTCTGTGACGGAGCCAGCGCTACAATAAGCCACACCGCCACAACCAATCGATTTGAGTGCATTTTTCTCCTCCTTTTGTTTTCGGTTACCCACCTCGGCTGATGTTAGAGATAAGCCAAGTAGTGCTTGCTTCAGCGAGTTGAATCTGCCATGTAAAGCGATTGTCAGAATTGACGAAGCCACTATACTTCAGGCGAACATCTACAGAAGTCGTAACGCCATTTTCGCGAAAGGTAAATTTCTCGATCGACAATTGGGCTTCAATATTATCCACGGTTTTGAACACCTGAGACCATTGTGTTTCCATCTTTTTAGTGAAGTTCACATAGAGACTTTTTAACGACTGAATATCCTTATTTTCCAGAGCTTGTCCATATTGGGCAATTACAGATCGGATATTTTTTATTTGGCCTTTGCGCACGACGATACTGGCTTCATAAAATTGTTGAGCTCGTCGATAGCTCTGGACAGCCGCGGTAGCGTCCCCACTTTGCAATTGCGACTCGCCGTTCCTTTCCGCCTTTGCGGCCTGCTGATAGTCATCCAAAAATACATACTGTTCGTCAAGCTGGCCCTTTATTTTCTGGAGACTCTTCCGAAGTGCCTCGGCTTGTGTGGCAAAGTTGGCGGAAGCCGTACGTGCTTCTGCGGCGGCAGATAAGTATAGTTGCTGGGCGTGCTGAAAATCGGTACTCGCCGTCTGAAACCGCTTTTTAGAAAAGGAGCGTCTCGCTGCTCTCTCTTTTTGCCTGGCGGCGTTAAAAGACTTTTCCGCAAGCGCGGCCGCGGAAACCTTTTCTGCTGCCGTTTTGGCACTGCTCATCCTATTCCGCCAGCTTATTGCCTGGCTTTGAGCAGCGGCCGTTCGACTCCTGGCATCCTCTCCCGCTTTAACACGGGCCTGCTCGATTGCTTCCTCTTTTTCAGCGCGATCGACCGATTCTTCGAATTTTTCTTTGGCGCGCTGGAACAAATCTATTGCACTGGTATAATCAAGCTGATCAAAAACTGTAAGCCCTTGTTGTTTCAACTGCAAACCGGAGTCAAAGGATGCTTCGGCATACTTGGAAGCATTTTTCTGAACGGCTTGCTCCTCGGCGATCTCCATGGCTTCTCGCGCTTTCCCTGCCGACTCCAGATCGTTCAATTCAGCCGGAGGTTCTGCGGTCTTGATTTCGGACGGTGGTATGATAGTTTGAAACCGCTCCTTTAGCTCCGGCAGAAACCGCGTTATCAGGATACCGAACAAAGTGGCAACCACGACGACTACCGGCCATTTTCTCCGTCTCCTTTTCGTCGGGCCACGACTTGTCTGGCTTGGAATACCTTGGTCGGTACTGACTTCCACTGGCGCCCTTTTCTCTTCGGTTAGGTCAGACCCGACATCTTTGATAACGCTCCAGATCGAGTGATCACGTTTTATCCACCCTCTAAAGAGATCCATCTTGAAACTGTAGCCGTCGTCAGTCTTATTGACAAACTGACTGTGGAACAGACTTTCCAGAGTCGTGTTGATGGCTTGTACACTTGCATTAATACCGAGCTCGCGTTTTTTGCATCGTTTTTCGATCTGCTTGGCTTCTACGGAGGTATTCTCATCTTTCAGCAATTCCGCCATAAGAGAAAGAACGAGTTTCTTATTATTGGACAGGCTGTTCCAGAAGTAGATCATCTGAGGGAGAGGGTTTTCCATGATTTCATCAGCGATCACTTTCAAATCTTGCTTGTCGACGTGATTTTTTTCCTTGTCATTCAAATGATCAACAATGTTCTGACAAACCACCTGGGTATAAAATGGCTGTCCGGCAGTGAGCCGGCGGATGGCGTCAAGGGCATCATCTTCATAGCTCACATAGTCCGGAACTGGCTCCGTAATCAATCGCAGCGTATCTCGCTCAGAGAGAAAACTGACATTACGATAGAGGGACTTGGGAAGCATGATCGACCAGTATTTGCTTTCCCGGTCATCTAACCGCGTCGAGCCGGTCAAAATATAAGAGACTTTGCGTTCGCTCTCCAGGATGCCGGCCAAGAAAGGGACCAAATTTGCGCTTAGACTGCCTTCATCGATTTTCGATTCGATCAACTCGTACTCATCAATCAGAAAGAGTATCTTCTTATCCGGATTGAGCGTTTGCACATCATCGAGTAGCTTGTCGAATACTTTGTAGGGATTTTCCTTTTGGGACAGGAAATCATAGTCGTTAAGATCGATCTTGTCATCCTGCAGACATTTGACGGTTTCCTTGGCGACTTTTTCGAAAAACTCCGCGTCATTTTTTAGACCGGCCATGGTTTGCATGTCCACCAGAATGGGAAGAAAGCTCGTCCCCAATTCTCCATTTAAGATTTGAAACAAAATAGAAGTTTTTCCGCTTCGCCGTTCCCCACAGAATACGATGACAAAACTCTGATCCCCCGCCTCGAGTTTGCGTTTTACAAAATCAAAGTCGTCAGCTCGGCCATAGAACATCTCTCTGGATTTAATAGGGTTGCCGACAATGTACGGATTGGGAATGGGCTTGAATTCAGACATAGAGTGTTCTTGTAGAAGGTTCACAAAGAAGCTTAAGCCGCGAGCCCAATAATGCCCGAGCTGCTGTCTTCGCTTCGGAATGAGTACTTTGTTTAGACACCAAAGACGGGTTAGGTCCTGTCGATTAAACAAACATAATTTTTCAACTTGCCATCTCGATCACCGATGGCAAGCGGAGACCAGAAAAATATCTCAATTTAAAAGTACGAAAAGTTCAACATCATGTCAATAAAAATATAGGTTTTCTAAGGCATGGGGACTAAGTAAGTAGCACAACATTTCTTACAGAGAATCTGGGAAACTAATGAGCTTGACAGCTTATTACCTTTGCCCCCTGTTTAATACTAAAACAGAATCCTAGCCACAACCCATGGTGAGACAGGCTGATATCAATTTCAGTCTGTTTATTATCCAATAATAGAAAAGGCGGTTGCGGCCTACGTGCTTTAGAAGGACGAATAATTTGCAGCCGCGATGGCGCAACTTTTAGTTCTTTTGCTACTAATTTCTTGCAATGAAAGCGTACCAGAGCCGATTCCGCATGATGGATTGAAACGAGTTCTTCTTTTGTAAAATGTTCCGACCAACTGTTCGGATTTTGCCAATCCTTTAACTCAGAATGCGTTACCTGATGCACCTTTTCGCTCAATAAATAGTTTGGCAGCTCACTGGTATTTGCATGCGCGCCAACGGCATGAATGTAATTTATATTGGTAGCTAATTCTATTTGAAATTGCCGCGCATCATAAACAACTTCAAATTTAGACTTTGATTTCGAAATTTTTTGTATGAAAAGACCGGAGGCCTGGTTATTTTTGAAATGATTTTGTAGGCAGTTTCTTTGGCTGCCCAGAACATCCAGAGGGTTAAATCAGGATTTTCTGAGAGCGAAATAGCGGATTTTTCTTCACGGCTGAAAACTCTTTCAACAAAGCGGGCACTATAAAATTTACCTGTGATGCCCGCTTCGTTTAAATCAACAATATCATTGCCTAACAGTAGCAAAATAAGCCTGTTCCATGAGTCCAAGCTTGCTTATTATTTGGATGGCGACATCCCTTGTAGCGCGTAAACCAGAGTACCTGCTCCGGGGTCTTATGAGTTCCATATCGACATAGAAACGTGCGCCTCGAGGCGGAATGCTGCTGTATTCTTCTTGATTATGGCCACGTAAATACACACACAAGACATTGCAATCTGTAAACTTATTTACTAATCTACCAACACCGTAAGTGAGACTACCCAAATCAATTCTACCGGTTCTACTTCTACTGCCTTCGGGAAAGACAGTTATTGTATGGCCTTTTTTGAGAAGGTAGATTACTTTATCGAGAGATTTTTTTACGGCGCTTCTGCTACCACCTCGATCAATTGGAACACAACTACCGAGATAGCATAAAATCCGTAAAATAAAATTTTGATGGATGTTAGCCCGCTCTGGTAAATTCCATGAGAAAATTTTAAAAGAGCGCATATAGGAAAATATTGAAGCCAGACTCCAGTTCAAGATAACCGAATCTATTTTTGTAAGGTGATTTGAACACACAATTATTGGACCTTCCACGCTTCGCTTAAGTTGTTTATAATGTCTACGAATTTCACGCAATTGTTGAACTTTATATCTGCAAACGAAACGCATGAAAGCAATGTAAAACGTACCCCAAAACGGAAAGGTGATCCAGCCAACAAGGTACTGAATTTTCAAAGCAAACTTTTCTTTGAACTTCAAGTCCATAACACAAACTCACTACTCATATTTTAGCCAAAATCAAATTCACACCATCTCCAACAGTGGTTACGTTGTCTGCATCATCATCGTCAACTTCAATGTCAAATACATCTTCAAAATCAAGTACAATGTCTACCAGTCTGGCAGAATTTATTTTTAACTCATCTAAAATTGACGTCTCCATTGAAATGTTTTCCATTTTAATTTCAGCTTTACTATATTTGCTCAAAATATCGACGATTTTTTTAAAGACTTCATCTTTAGTCATTTTTAAAATCTCCTTAAGGATGTTTAAATATCTTTTTGTTTTTTTTATTGTTTACGCTTGCCATTTTTTGAACAAAACACAGGCATTAACATCGCCAAAGCCGAAGCTGGCCTTTGCCTGAATTTTCAGTTCCGGCGTTTCTCTGGTTTGCTGGACGATGCTGTCGGAATATGGCAATAATTCTGCATGCAAATCTTCACAATTAACCGACCCATGAACAAAGCCTTTGTACACCTGAAGTACACATGCTATGGATTCCAAACCACCTGCCGCGCCCAGGCAATGGCCGAGCAGCGATTTGGTAGCATTTATAAGTGGGAAATTCCGTTCAGCTCTGCCCAATGCTTTTGCCCAGTTTTTAATTTCATGCGGATCGGCAAATGTGGCTGTTAAATGCCCGTTGATAGCGTCTACCTGGCTGCCTTCGATCCCGGCATCAATCAGGGCATTCTGAACACATCGCTGAACACCGACTGGGTTTGGAGCAGTCATACTGCCGCCCATTCTGTGGCCGCCACAATTGATAGCTCCACCAATGATTTCAGCATAAATTTCTGCGCCGCGTTCCAGGGCGCTGTCCAAACTTTCAATCATTAAAATTCCGGCGCCGGCGCCTGGAATAAACCCAGCGGCACTTGCACTCATGGGACGGGATGCTTTAACAGGTTCTTCGTTGCGCGTCCGGGTTAAGACCCGCATAGCATCAAACCCGGCCCAGATATAGGGTGAAGCGCCTTCCGCTCCACCTGCTAACATGCGTCGAGCCCGACCATGCCGGATTCTGTACATCGCATCGAGAATGGCCTCCGTACCGGTACTGCAGGCACAGCTATTGGTTGTTACTTGATTTCCCAATCCCAGCAGGCCGCCTATTTTTGCGGAGACGCCGCTTGCCATCACTTGTTCAACAGCGGTGCTGCCAAGGCGTCGACTTTTACCAGCATCTGTTAAGGGAATAAGTTTGTCACCTATTGTATCCATCCCCCCAATTCCGGTACCGATGATGGCGCCGGCATCCCAATCCACTTGCTCCGAATCATCTTCAGGCACCTCAAGACCAGCATCTTGCCAAGCGTCGATTGCTGAAATTGCTGCATACTTAATGCTTGAATTCATTGCCAGTAGTTGTTCCTCGGTGAAATAACGCGAACAAATATCATCAAGTTTCTGCGGAACCCCTGCTACTTGGCAGCCAAATTTTAATTCTTCAAGCTCTGGGATAAACCTGATACCGGATTCACCTTTTTTCAATGCTGTTTCAAACGCTTCAATACCGTGACCGTTCGGCGCAATAACTCCAAGCCCTGTAACGACAACTCTATTTTTCATCTTTGTCTGACCCCCATTCCCGCGATTGTGCCGCTGCAAACGACCTTGCCATTGTTCAAAGTAATTTCAGCCTCAACCTTGAGTTTTAAACGGCGAAAATATATCTGCTTAGCGCGAATTACAACTCTATCTCCCGGCCGTACCAGACCGGTGAATTCAACTTCGGCTTCTGTGAAGAAAGTAAGAGTTTTTTGAATTTCGTCGCGCGTCATTTGTTTAGAAGCCAAATAAATTCCATACGCCACAACCCCGGTTTGCGCCATTGTTTCAAGTAGGATCACCCCCGGTGTGACGGGATTGCCTGGGAAATGGCCGGCGTAAAATGTCTCGTCCGGTTTGAACTTATACGACGAAACAATGCCGTCGTCACTTAATTCAATTATATCGTCGATGAACCGGAATGGTGGCTGCTGTGGCACTAATTCCAATATATCTTCTTTGGTAAAATGATTCATGACTATTTAATTCATCATAGAAATTGAATTTCTTAATTGAAAACTTTGAAAGATACAAATTCTAATAAAAATATCAAATGATTTATTAAAATAAACGCTAAGATTTTCTTCTCATAATTCCGCCTAAAGAGTTTTTTGATTTATATGGATAATCTGTATAAGCGATTCCGGTAAAAATACCAACTTTTGCATCTTTAATAGAATAAATGTGTTCATCATCTACAAAGACGTTGCCGCTACCTATCACAAGCGACGTGTGCCCTCCCTGCAGAACTGTGTATCTTCTAACATTAATTTCAAAGCGCACCCGTGAATTATGCGGCCGGATCTGGCCGTCAAAATTAACTTCCTTGCACCCCAGAGCGCGGCCATTACCTTCGCTGCCACAACAGACACAATAAAACCCCAGCAATTGCCAAACCGCATCCATCCCCAGGCAACCTGGCTGCACCGGATCGCCGTTGAAGTGGCACTGAAAAAACCACTCATCGAGATGAACATCTTTTTCTGCGATCATGCTACCCTTGTTCCCACGCTTCTCTATTTCAAGCACGCGGTCAACCATTAAAAAAGGCGGGGCCGGCAACCTGGAGAATTCTGCCGGAGAATCTTCAACCAATTTGCCATAAGCAAATGCGATCAGCTCTTCTTTTGTAAAATGAGTTCTTTCGAGGAATTCTTTATATTTCATTTTGAAGAAATGCTTTTGTTAAAAAATAGTAGTCCTCAATGCTGGTTTCAAGATACTGGATTTTTGTTGAAACCTCAAACATCATAAAAATTCAATCGCCATGCTTGCCCAGGTCAATCCTGCGCCAACAACAATTAGGGCAAGCCTGTCTCCTTCTTTGAATTTATGCCAGTTTTGACTCAGGACGGTTGGCGCACCGGCCGCACCGGTATTGCCAAATTCATCCACATTAAAAAAGTGTTTGTTCTGAGGGATTTCGCATCTACTGCATACGGATTGCAGCATACACAAATTTGCCTGGTGTCCAATAAAATGAGGGCGTGCTTCCCGATATATTTCACCAATTTCCCTATAACATTTCGCTGTGCGTTTTATGGCAAATGTCTGAACAGTTACGCCATCCTGTTTAAAATAACCCATCCTGGGAATGGTCACTTTGTCCCATCCTTGAGGACTTGAAGTCATACTGTGAAAATCAACTTTAGCTTTTGCAGGCACTTTTGTAGAAACCACGGCAGCACTCGTCCCATCTCCCCACAAAACAGCCGTATTGCGATCGGTGTAATCGATTGAGCGTGTATTATTTTCCGGGGAAATCAATAAAATAAATTCCGGTGTTGCTTCCGGATTCATCATCGAAAGAAAATGTATTTGAGAACCGAAACTTGAACATGCAGAATTCAGATCAAAAGCATTGACTTCGATACCCAATTCCGCGGCAATCGTACAGGCCTCGGCAGGCGTAAGCGTTTCCGGAGAGCATCCGCCAGCGATAACCAGGCCGATCTGTTCTTTTTCAAGGCCGGCATTTTTAAGAGCCCTTTCACCAGCCAACTTTCCTGTAATTGCATTGCTGTAATCCGACGCTTCACTCGCTGCACGTGGATCGCGATTTCGGGTTTCTTTTATATAATCAAGCGACAGAACTGTGCGCCGGGTGCGAATGCCGACCCGCTCCATGATCCACTCATTGCTAGTTGCGATATCCAACTCTTCTAAAAATTTATTGTCTATCACATTGTCTGGGTGAAAATGCCCGAGTCCATGTATGTAAATCATAATTATTGTCCTTTTTGCAGCTAAATAACAAAAAATTGAGATTCAAAACAAAGGCTCTTAACTAAAAATCATCCACTAATATGCTCTCCACCGTCTACCCGAATGATATTGCCGTTGGCCCAGGCTGCTTCGTCCAAACACATCAGGTAAATGAAATTTGCCACGTCTTCAGGAGTGGTCATCCTATTAAAAGGATTGCACAGTTTCGCGGTTGCTTTCAGGTGAGTATTACCAGGGATTAAACGTAAAGCAGGAGTGTCTGTCACCCCTGCCTGAATAATATTGGCGCGTATGCCATAAGGCGCATATTCAACTGCAATAGAGCGGGCAATCGACTCCAGCACAACTTTGGCGGCGGAAACAGCAGCGTAGCCTCGCCAGGCAATTTCATTGCCCTCACTAGTAAGTCCCAGTACTCGCGCGTCCGCAGCAAACATCTTGCGCTTAAAAACTTCTTGTACCCAGGTTACCAAGCTGCTGCCCATGCTGTAAATTGTAAGCGCAAAGTCCTCATCCTTTAAAAGCTCCTCGTTATTGTACTTTGCGGGTGAAGCCACACCAAGCAGGTTTTCTTCGCCCTGGTCAAAGAGTCTATCAAAAGTTGATTGCAGAGAATCTTTCGAGACGCCCAGCTCCTGACTCAGTTTATTTAAGGATTGTTCATGTTTTTTGTGTTTTTCAGGATGCTCTTGAGAGAGGAGTTTCAGATTTCCATAAGCAATTGAGTGTAAAAGCATCCGAACCCGGCCGTCTGCGCCAAGGCTAGCTTGCAAACCATCCAAAGTTTCCTGAACGCCTTCCGGAGATAGCGCGTTGACATTGTATGTCAAAACTTGTACACCCGTATCTCGAATTTCCTGGTATTCCAGTTCGAGACGTTTCATCGCGCCTCTGCGATCGCGGTGCACAATACAAATGTTCATGCCATGCAGGCTTAACTTTTTAGCTGTCGCTAATCCGAATCCACTTGAACCACCTAAAATGAGCGCCCAATAGTCGGGGTCAAACCTCATCAAATCTATCCTTTATCAAATGAAAGTAAATTGAACCGTAAATAAATTCTGTCAAGTCCAGATTTTTGTGTAAATTCCAACTTACGCAAAAAGTTTTTGTTCATAGGCAGTTACGGGAAAATTGACAGCGAAGAGAAGCAGTAAACCAATAACGACGTTTCTTTTTCATTGTGACCTTCCTCTTTAAGTTGAGAATCGGAATGAGCATGAATATAAAAACTAAATGGTTTGGATACAAATATTATTTTTAAGATTTCTTAGAATTTTTCTAATCTGTCATAATAGTTTCACAAATTTTGCGACTCTGTTTTACAAATTCACACAAGTTTTTTTGAACCGCTGAAGTGTTCACTCAGGAGCATCTCCTAATAAAAACTTGTTTGTCAATTTCATTATTCATTTTCATTTTTGACTTTTCTTTTTATATTTAAGTATAAAGTTTGGTATTTTTAACTTCAACCAAGAGGGATTCCATGCTTGATAGACTTTATTTTTTCATACTGATTTTTTCAGTGATATTTTTTCAGAATAGCGGACACCGGGCATTTGCCCAAACACCAGAGAATTGTGAGCAAGAGCTTCGGCAAGCGACAGACCTATTTCGTTCGGCAAAATACGACTCAGCACTTTCTTTGCTCAATCTTTGTTTGCTGCAAAGGCAGCCGGTGCAGTTAGAAAAAGCCGAAGCTTATAAACTTTTGGGCAAAGTTAAAGTTGCTTTGGACGACGCCACTGGTGCAAAAGCGGCTTTCCTTGAAATGTTGTCATTGCAGCCCTTCATGGAGCTTGACTCAAAGCAAGAAACACCTGAGACCGTCAAGATTTTCAATGAAGTAAGGATTGAATTTTTGACTGCCAACCCAACGACGAAAGGCTCAAAAAACTGGCCCTGGATCGCCGTTTCAGGAGCTGTGGTTTTTACAGTTGCAGCCTTGCTCTTTTTAAAATAGCAGCGAAGACCTTGCAGGTTTCAAAAACCTGCAAGGTCTATACTTTTAACGAATAAATCTAAAAAAATGACCGCAAAAAATCCCTTCATAGCCGGAAACTGGGTGCGGGGGAAAAACTTTTTCGGCCGGCAAAAACTCATCAGCGAAATTCTGGAAGGCCGCCGGCATTATCTCTGGGTTGCGGGAACACGCAGAGTTGGCAAGACCTCTTTGTTGAAGCAACTCGAGTACTTGATCCTGCAAGGTGAGTCTTCGGACAAATATGTCTCTCTTTTTTGGGATATGCAGGGGAGTCGTGACCTGAACGGCTTAAAAGAGTCATTGTTGGAAAGCGTTGAGGACGCGGAGCCGCAATTTTCTCAGCTTGGCGTCGATGTCAGCCGGCTTGAGGAACAAGATTTATTTGGTATTCTGAGAACGCTGAAGCGGGCAGTCAAGGATGCTAATTCAAACTTAATGCTTCTCTGCGACGAAGTTGAGGAGCTCATCAATATCGAAAAAAACAATCCGGAGATTCTGCCAAAATTACGACGGTTCTTTCAGCGTGGTGACAATATTTATACAGTCCTTACTTCAACCAGGCGCTTGGGGATTCTTGAACAAACATCCATTCCGGACACGTCTCCCTTTTTGCACGGGTTCGTGCCGCCAATTTATTTGCCTCGTTTTGAACATGAAGATTCAGCTGCCTTAATCGGTCAGTGGAATTTTTCCGGGGACATTGTCGAAGAAATCATCGAAAAAACCGCTCATCACCCCTATCTGATTCAACTGCTTTGTACTCGCTTGATCGATTCAAACGATATCAGGAAAGTGATTGCCGAAATCAGCCAGGACGATATGATAAGCCACTTTTTCTCAGTGGATTTTCGAACACTGGAAAGCAGCGAAAAGGAAATACTCCTGTGTTTGCTTCAAAATAAAAAATTAACTTTAGGCAAGCTGCAAAGTCTTTGCGGCGAGTCGTCCGAAAAGCTTATTACGCAACTTTACCAACTCATGCAGCTCGGGTTTATAAAACAAACAGACCGCTATTACAGCATTTCAAATTACTTCTTTGGGCAGTGGCTTGAAAGAGAAAAGCAAAAACTTTATTCAGATTCAACTTTGAAACGAGCTGAAACACTTCCTGATTCTGATCCATCACTCACACCTGCCGCGGGATTGCCGGAAATCGGAGATAGTTTGGCTCAGCATAAAATTTTAGGAAAGCTGGGTTCCGGAGGCATGGGCGTCGTCTTTAAAGGCCGCGATCTGAAACTCAACCGGCTCGTGGCCCTAAAAATTCTGTCACCGGATTTAATGAATGACTTAGAATTAAGGCAGAGATTCATTATTGAAGCTCAGGCGGCGTCGGCGATGAACCATCAAAACATTTGTACAATTTATCAAACCGGTGAGGATGCGGGACTCAGCTTTATTTCGATGGAATATATCGACGGGCATAATTTGCGGGACTGGAGTCAAATCCATCGGGACATTCCGGGCAAATTGAATATCGCAATTCAAACCGGTAAAGGCTTTATTCACGCTCATTCTAAAGGTATCGTCCACCGGGATATTAAACCGGAGAATATCATGGTTACAAAAGAGGGGGTCGCAAAAATCACCGACTTCGGATTGGCCAAGACTCTCACGCCGGTCGACCCACACTTGACCAAATCCGGGACCACCCTGGGAACGCTGAGCTACATGTCGCCTGAACAAGCCAGCGGTTTAGACACGGATCATCGCGCGGACATCTTTTCTTTTGGAATCGTGCTTTATGAGTTATTTTCCGGGCAGCTGCCATTCTCAGGAAAATTTGAGCTCAGTGTTTTGTATTCCATTTTAAACGAAGATCCCGTGCCGATTTGTAAAGTCAATTCCGAGCTGCCTGAGGCGTTGGATAAAATTATATGGAAAGCGTTGCAGAAGGACAAAGCGAAACGGTATGAATCGATGAGTGAGTTGGTGGGTGAGTTGGAGCTGCTTTTGGAGAAAGGCCGCTGACTTTTTTGATTGCTGTGAATGATTTTTACTTATCCAGCCACTGAAGGGCATCTCCCACACAAATCTCTCCATCATCCAAAACCTCCGCATAAGCGCCGCCGCCCCAGTTATCCCACATCACATTTTTTAAACCCGGGCACGCCTCATCCATGCGCTCGCACGGCTTGGTTTCACCGGCGATTCGCAGCCGACAGGTACCGACTTGCAGAACTCGCCCTCGCGAATTAACAAGTGGCAGGCCGCTTACCAATAAATTAGCCCGCCGGGCCGAAGGTTCGACTGAGGCGCTAAGCTTTTCCATGTGACGCTGCCATACTTCCTCCTCGATAAGCGTGACCTGGCGTTTGCCGCCCTGGTTGGCATTATCTGCCAGACCTCTTCCGGCGACAAGAGAGGCGCAATTTTTTTTGTCCATTGGACCGAGCTTAAAACGCTTGATCCAGATGGCTTCGAGTTTGCCTTGACTCATAAAATGAATAAAAGAGAATGAATTTTGAAATGCAAGTAGATTGTAAATAAATTACTAATAAGTCAACTTAGTCAACTTTTTAAAAACACATTATGGAATTTGAACTTAAAAAACAAATTTTTATCAGCATCAAGTCCTTAATTCGCACGAGTTTCAAACAAAGGAACAAATTTGCATTCTTTTAAATTAATTCATGAATTCTTGAAACATTCTTGTCTAAACCTGTGGAAAGTTTTAAATTCGTAAACTTTGTATTGCAAAGTACTCTTTAATTTCGTATATTCTGAGTCAAAAAGTGAAAAAGATTCGTATTTTTTAATCAAGAACCTCTAATGCAAGGTTGTCTAGGAATAAAGAGGAGCCTCTCGTATTTTCTGAAAGGTTTGCATACCGTTTGGCGAATCCTTATATTTTTTGCAACATTTCTTTAACTAATCCTGTCTTTCTCTTAGCAATTAAAAAGCTCATTCCCTTTATGCAAATAGATATCCGCAATCTTTATAAAACCTATCCGGGTGGGGTCACTGCTCTGCAAGATGTCACCCTGGATATTTCTATAGGAATGTTTGGGCTGCTGGGCCCAAACGGGGCCGGCAAAAGTACCCTGATGAAGGTTCTAGCAACCCTTGAGAGTCCGACCTCCGGCGATGTTTTTATAAATGGTAAAAATATTCACGACCAACGGAAACAGGTTCGGCAATCACTCGGCTATTTACCGCAGGAATTTGGGGTTTATCCCCAACTCACCGGTGCGGAATTTTTAACTTACGTGGCAAAACTGCACAATCTTTCGGGTAAGAACTTAAGGAAAAGTGTAGAGGAGGCGTTAGTGAATGTCAGGCTTTACGAAGTTCGTGACCGGAAAGCAAAGACCTACTCCGGCGGCATGCTGCGGCGTTTAGGAATCGCACAAGCATTAATTAGCGATCCGAAGATTCTCATTGTTGACGAACCCACCGTAGGTCTTGATCCGGAGGAACGGATTCGCTTTCGGAACCTCCTTACTGAAATCAGCCACAATAAAATAATCATTCTCAGCACACATATCGTGGCGGATATTTCAAGCACTTGTAATGATTTGGCTTTGCTTTCGCATGGAAAAGTAGTCTTCCGTGGTTTGCCGCAGGAGATCATTTCCAAAGCCTCCGGCAAAGTCTGGCAAGTTGAGTGCGAAGAAAGCGACTTTAAGAAGATTGCCGACCGCATGCAGATTATTTCATCGATATCCAGGGAGCGGCATTTGCGGTTGCGCGTCGTCGGAGATTCGGTTGCCGGATTTGACATGAAGCCAGTGCCGCCAAATCTCGAAGATGCTTATATGTATTTTATGGAGACTGAGGCGGGTGAACATGTGGAGGAAGAGGTTGAGGAGGTGGAAAATTGAGTAAAGTTTTTTAGATAGGATAGCGAATGACGCAGCATTTTAATCGTATCACGGAAAAAGCCAGACGAAAACAGCTACGAAATAATCCAACTGAGGCGGAGCAAAAACTTTGGCAATATTTGAAAGAGAAACAAGTTTCCGGTGTTAAATTTAGAAGACAGTACAGTGTTGATGCTTATATTCTTGATTTTTATTCTCCAAGCCTGAAGTTAGCTATTGAAGTTGACGGACCCTCACACCTTACTTCCCGAGGAATTGAGCATGATGAAAATAGAACGACACATATTGAAGGGTTCGGTATCCGGATTTTGAGATTCACGAATGATGATGTTTACGAAAATATTGAAGGCGTAATTTTTAGAATCAATGAAGTAGTTCAAGAAATAGGAATTTAGGAGAAATATCGGACCTCCCCCTTGCGCCCTCCTTATTTAAGGAGGGCGCAAGGGGGAGGTTGATCGTTAATCGCATATGCTAACTTCAATCAAATACATTCTCACCATTGCTGAAGTCGAACGGAAGATGCTCTACCGCAAGGCCAAGTTTTGGGTGCTCGGCGGCGGCGGCTTGATCGGTATCGTCTTTTTCATGGTGATGCTGACTGTCTTCTCCATTGTCGGAGAAGGCATCCCGGGCGAGTTTTTGCTTGAGGGAACGGATGCTTATCTGGCCCTTTACTTTTTCAGCTATGCTCAGGCGATAGTCATCGCTTTTGTTGCCGGAGATTTTCGCAAGTCGGAAGAAAAAGCCCGTCTCGATCAAGTCATGCTCTCGCGGCCCATGACCACGGCAAATTGGGTGCTGGGCAAATATTTTGGCGTCGTCAGCGGCGTTTTGTATCTCAATTTATTCTTGATCATCATCGCCGTGATTGGCCGAACGCTCAAAGTTATTTTTACCGGCACCAGTTTCAATATCTTACCTTTTCTTGAATACTTTGCTATTGCAACCCTGCCCTCCATTCTATTTATGACGGCGTTGGTTTTCTTTATCGTCAGTGTGTTTCGGGCGCAGTCGGTGGCCATGATTGTTTCTTTGGGTTACTGGGTTTCGATCCTGGCATATTTTCGCCACAATTTTTTGGGACTCTTTGACTATGGGGCTTTTTTCGCGCCGATTTTTTCCAGCGATTTTATCGGTTTTGGAAATATTGAAGGGGTGCTTTTGCAGCGTCTGTTCTTTGTCCTGCTGGCGTTTTCTCTCATCGGGTTTTCAATACTGCTCTATCCGCGACTCTGGCAATCTCGTTTTTCAAAATATTTGTCAACAGCTTGTGCCGTGCTTTTTCTGTTTGCCGCCGGAGGTGTCGGCTATTTAATTTTCGAAAAACAGCAAACCACTCTGGCAACCCGCAATGCCGATTTTGACTTTCATAAAAGCTGGATTTCAAAACCGATTTGCAAAGTCAAACATTATGATTTGGACATCCGGTTTGGGAATGAGGAAACGCCGCTTGATGTTTCTGCAAAATTGTTTTTGACGAACCCTAATGACGAGGCGCTGCAGGAAGTCATTTTTGCGCTTAATGGCCAACTTACGGTTTCGCAGGTCAGCAAATTAAATGGTGACCCCATTCCATTTAAACACGAACAGCATCTATTGATCTTGGATTTGGCAAACTCTCCTCTTATGCCCAATTCTATAGATTCCATTCAAATTTCATATTCAGGGCAAATCGATGCAGATGGTTTCATGTTGGATCGTTTACCCAAAAGCAAAGGCCGAATTGACAAAAGCGACGGTCCCTGGGTTCAGCCCAATGAGTCGGCCTGGCTCAGTGAGGATTTTGCAGTCCTGCCGGCGCAATGCGGCTGGTATCCCCTTCCGGGCGCCGCTGCCGGTTATGATTTTTCAGCGCCGCGACCGCTAAATTTTGCCACTGCAGACATTCGGGTCAAAACCGCACAAGGTCTAAGTGTGATTTCTCAGGGCCGGAAAACCGAGGAGAAAATCGATGAGGATACAAAGCTCAGCCGCTTTTCAATAACCAAAGCGGTACCCGGGTTGTCACTGAACATTGGCGATTATAAACGACTGACTCACAAATTTAAACAGACCGAAGTTGAGTTGTACGTTCATCAAAAACACTTGCTGGATTACGACCTTTTTGCTGACGTCGCCGACACGTGTTATGAAGTCGTCGAAAGCATCCTCGATATTTTTGAACAGGTGAGCGGTCTGCCGTATCCTTACGATAAACTGGCGATTGTCGAGGTGCCGCTGCAAATGCAGGTTTACACATCACGATTCGGGTTGAACAACGTGATGCTGCAGCCGGAGATTATTATGCTTGGCGAGGTCATAGTTGCCCAGAATCGTTTCAAGAAAGAAATTGAGGACGAAACCAAAGATGCGCGCAAAGATGGCCGCGACGATTCCCCGCAGCGTATCAAAAGAGAGGTTTTTATTGAAATTGTACTGGACACATTTTTTTCAGACGACTGGCGCAGGTCCGGGAGTCTGAGCTCTCCCTTAAAAAATTATTTGCATTTCCAGGTAGATATCACCAATCCGGTTTTATCAAGAGCTCTCGAGCTGCAACTCTATGAAGAGAGTGAGCGCCGGGTCAACGACTTGTTCTATCCCGACCGCTGGGATGCGGCGCTCAGCAGTAACGATCGCATGCGCCAGAATGAGGGGGGGTGGAGAAACCGCCATCGCTACGGGATTGAGGTTGATTCTTTAATTACAACACTCACGAAGACTCCGCTAACGGAGATTCTTCCTGTGGAGGATGGCAAGTTATATAGCCTCTGTGTGGACTTCAAAGCGCCGCCTATTTTGCAAATGTTGAGTAAGCGGGTTGGTGAGAAGAATTACACCAGAGCCTTAAGCAGCTTAGTTGAGAAGTATCGCTATAAACAAGTAGATACTGCTGATTTCCTAAAAGTCATCCAATCGGAGTCGAATGAAAACATCGAGGATTTTTTTGATGAGTGGTTCAATCAGGCAACGTTTCCGGGATATCGCCTGACGCAGGCCACGGCTGAGAAACTTGATACGGGAAAATTGAACATTATTTACCAGGTCAGCGTGCGGGTGCAAAACGGTGAGAAAGGTGATGGCTTTGTCCGGATTGTATGCAAAACAAAAAACGATAAGATCTGGCGCAATCTGCGATTGGGGAGTTACGAGGAAAAAGTGATCCAATTTCCCGTAAACGAGGAACCGAGACAGATCGAAGTGATTCCTTATTTTTCCCGCAACCGCGGCCAGATTGTGAAACAGATTTCAATTTCAAACCGTATCAAGCGCCAAACGCCGGTCGATACATCGTTTACGGTAACTTCAATCAACGACTCTTTAGTGTTTGTTATCGATGATCAGGACGACGGATTTTTTACGCCCATCTCAGCAGAGGCGAAGTACTTGCGCCCTCCTTCCAGAGGTTCAAGTTGGTGGGAGAATACCAACCGCTACGCCTTCGGTAAGTATTATTTTGGCTGGCGCATAAAGAGCGCCGGCGACGGTTCTTATCCGGCGAGGTGGGAAGCGGCGGTGCCAAAGGACGGTGACTATGAGCTGAGTTTCTATTTTCGCGCCGAAAAAAGTTGGTATGCACGCTACAAGAGTCAGACTTATTATTTGAACGTAACCAGCTCAGAAGGGACTTTTCCTATAGAAATTCAACCGCATGAGACAGCAGACGGCTGGGTACATCTGGGTAGATTCAATTTCAAAAAAGATAAACCCGCGATTGTTCAATTAGAAGATGAAGGCAGCGGCTATTTGATCGCAGATGCGATTCGGTGGGAGTTTGTTGAGTAGTTCGAAGAGCGTAGAGCGAGAAGCGATGAGCGCTCTACGCTTCTCGCTCCTCGTTTGTAAAAGGTTTTTTAATTTAAATATGAGAACAAAATGATTAAAATATTTTCTTTTGCTTTCTTGCTTTGTTTGATTTTCTCGGCTGTCTCATTCAGCCAAATCCCAAAAATTCTTAACCTTGAAGAGAGCATCAACATTGCTTTAAACCAAAGCTTTGATGCCGCCCGGATCGAGCAATCGCTTATTAATGCGCAAATGAGTCTGCAAGCTGCCCAATCAAGCTTGAAAAGTAACAGCGAACTTTTTTTGAACAGTTTTCCCAATTTTCAAGATAATGAAAGGCGAACCGCGCAAACCGGCGGCACCTTTAGTTTCGATAGGCAACGGTTTTTGGAATTTCAAGCGGATTGGTTTATAAACCAGCCGATTCGGTTTACGGATGGCGTTTTCTCTCTGGTTGGGTCTTTTCAGAGATTCCAACAATTCGGCACCTTTGAACGAGTTGGCTTCGATCAAAACGGCATGCCGCTCTTAACCAGCGTCGAAGATCCAACAGATTACGCGCCACAACTGAGACTGCAATTCCGGCAGCCCCTCTTTACCCTAAATCGATTAAACACAAATTTCACTAAGTCCGAGTTAAATTTGGAGCGCACGCAATATTCGTATACCCGCAATCAGCTTGATTTGATTTTCAATGTCACTTCAAATTTTTACAATTTATTTAAAGCTCAGCAGCAATTGGAAATAGACCAAAAGCAAGTTGCGCAATCTCAGGAAGCCTTTCGAATTGCGAATCTAAAACAGCAGGCAGGACTTTTGCCCGAGGTTGAGGTTTTGCGACTCGAAATTGATTTGGCGAACGCACGAAATAGAGCATCGACAAGTGAAGCAACAATGAAATCGACTGAAGATTTTTTTAAAGTTCTCATTGGCTTGCCGATTGAAGACAGAATCGAAACCACCACACAACTTTCCTATGACCCGATAGAGGTTACTTTAGAGAAAGCGCTGTCCGAGGCCTTGAGCCGGCGCACAGAGTTGCGAACTGACGAAATCGACATCGAACTCAGCGCGATTAATGTCAAGGAAGTGGATTCTGCGCGGGAAATTAAAGGCCAATTAAATATGAGCTACGGCATTTTCAATCGCGATGAAGAATTTTCAAATGCGTTCAAAAACTTTAGTCAGGATCGGAGTGTGGTTTTGGGTCTGACCATTCCGCTATGGGATTGGAGTAAAAACAGATATGAAGTGGAATCGGCAAAAGCCTCGCTTGAGAACAATCGCCTTGCCCAAAAGAATCGTATTGAAACGATCAAACAGGAAATTCGAAAGGGTGTACGCGATCTGCAATCCGCCCAGCAGCGCGTGGATATCACCAAACGCAGTGAAGTGCTGGCCGAAAAAAGCTATCGAATCAGCTTGCTGAAATTTGAAAACGGCGACTTAAGCTCACAGGACCTGGCTCTTGAGCAAAACCGTCAGACTGAAGCTCTCACCAATTCTCTAAACGCAATCATTGATTATAAAAACGCACTGTCCGATTTGCGCCGAAAGACGCTGTGGGATTTTGAGAAAAATGCGCCGGTTGAAATAGAGTAAAGTGTTTAAGTTTTAAAGTGTTTAATGTGTTACAATTTTAACACCCGAATACTTGAACACTTGAACACTTGAACACTTGAACACACAAACACTTAAAACCATGGGAGTTAGGATGAAAAACTTTAAACAAAATATCAAATTTTTATTAGCTGTTGTATCCTTCTTAGGGCTTGCCTGCAACGGCGGAGACGACAAATCCGCGGCGGATTTAACCGTGCCCGTTGTCGTCGAAAAAATCAAACGCGGGCCCATTGCGAAGTTTATTTCAACGACCGGCACCCTTCGCAGCATTAAGGAGGAGGCCGTGATTGCGGAAGTACAAGGAGTTTTAAATCTTGCCAAAACCAACGGTACAGTTTTGCATGCCGGGACAAAAGTCGAAAAAGATCGTCTGCTGGCAGAAATAGACAATCAAGAATATGTTTTGGAGGTCAGAGTTGAGTCCCAAAAGTTGGCGATGCAGAATGCCGACCGCGAGTTGAAAAAACAGGAAGCTTTATTCAAAGAGGGAGGCGTGACTGAAAAAGAATTAGAGGTGGCCCGTAAATCCGCCCTCGATGCTCGCTTGAATTATGAAGCCGCCGAACTCAAAGCAGACAAACTCAAACTCCGGGCGCCGATTTCGGGTTTTATCACCAACCTGCAAGCCAATTTTGACGGCATTCAAGTTCAGCGCGGATTTCAGCTTTGCAAGATCATGGATTACACCACGACTTTTGTGCAAGTTAATCTGCCGAATTCCGATCTAGGTCAAATTCAAGCCGGCCAGAAAGTCAATGTCACAAATTATGCCCTGGAAGGAGAGGCTTTTGAGGGGTGGATTACCGCAGTCGGTCCAACGATTAACGCTCAAACCCGCACTTTTACGGCGACCGTGCAGATTGAAAATCCAAAGCTGCGCCTGCGCCCGGGGATGTTTGTTAAAGCCGACATCATCATCGATGATCACCCGGATGCGGTCATCATCCCGAAAAGCGCCTTGCAAACCCGCGAAGGTTTACCGATAACTTTTGTTGTCGAAGGCGTGAGCGCCCATCTGCGTGAAGTCGTTACCGGTATCGAGACCAAAGAAGAAATCGAAATTCTCGAGGGGCTCGCGGAAGGGGAGCGGCTGGTGGTGAAGGGTCACGAAATGCTGCGGGATAAATCTAAGGTGCGGGTAACCAAATAAGAATTTCAACACAAAGAGCACAAAAACTATAACCACGGATTCGCACGGCTAAAATACGGATTTTAGAGTGGAGCTTTAAAATTTTACTTTTTTTTACTTACACATTTCTACAAACTCAAATGGCGTATCATGATTTTTTTTTAAACGTATTTTATCCGAGTCAATCAGTGTAAATCTGTGGCTGAATAAAATATTTGGCTACAGCCGAAGGCAGCACCGGGCTTCTTTGTGTCCTTTCTGTTTAGTTATGAGAGTAAAAAATGAATCTACCTAAATTCTCGGTCCGCTATCCGGTTACAGTTGCCATGCTCATGCTCACCATCGGCATTCTTGGCTTCATCTCTTTCAATCGCCTGGGTACAGACTTACTGCCCTCTATATACAATCCGCGTATCGTAGTGGAGCTGAAGTCAGGCGAACGTTCACCGCAGGATATGGAGCAGCGGTTTGCCCGCAATCTCGAAGGCGCTCTCGGCACGGTAAGCAACGTGGTTGAAGTCCGGTCAGTGTGCAGCATTGGGCGTATTTTAGTCACCGCCACGTTTAGCTGGGGCACGGATATGGACTTTGCCCTTCTCGATATTCAAAAGAAGGTCGCAAGTTTCGAGTCCGATCCGGAGGTGAGTAGTCTGACAGTTGCCCGCTACGACCCGCAGGAGGAGCCGATTCTGACTTACGCGCTGACTTCAAACACGCAAGACGGTCATGACTCGGATGAAATCCGCCGGGTTGCCGAAAACCTTGTGAAGCGCAATCTCGAACGTCTCGAAGGTGTGGCCCGGGTGCGAGTTTACGGCGGCATCAAACTGGAAGTCCGGGTTGAGCTAAACGAGTATCTTTTGCAGGCTTATAATTTAACGCCCGGCGATATCAGTAACAAAATCAAACAGTCAAACGCCAATGCTTCCGGTGGAAAATTAGTTCAGCAGAATAAAGCCTACATCATTAAAGGAATCGGTCAGTTTGCGGATATCGGCGAAGTTCAAAGAACCGTCGTTGGTTACAAACAGAGCACAAACGGCAGTGCCGGGGACTCGACGGCAGCGGGGCAGCAGCAATTCGGAAATGTTTATACGCCGGACAAAGTGCCGATTTTCTTATCCGACGTTGCAAGAGTGGCGTACGCGCCTGAGGAACGCACCGACATCGTACTTTTGAACGGCCGGGAAAGTGTCGGACTTTATATTTATAAAGAATCCAAAGATAACACGGTCCGGGTTGCACAACAAGTTCAGGAAGAAATTACTCGAATGGGAAACGAGTTGGCCAATCTCGATTTCTCACTTATTTATAGTCAAGCCTCTTTTATTGAAAGTGCGGTGGGCGAGGTAAAAACCACTGCCGTGATTGGTATTATTCTGGCCGTGTTGATTTTGTATGCTTTCCTGCGAAATCTTGGCGCAACCGTGATTGTAGGTCTGGCAATTCCGATTTCCGTTCTGGCCACTTTCAGCCTGATGTATTTCCAAAACATAACCCTGAATATCATGACCCTGGGCGGACTGGCCCTGGGAGCAGGCATGCTGGTCGATAACGCCATTGTGGTTATCGAAAATATTTTTCGCAGGCGGCAATTGGGCGAAGCTGCTGACGAAGCTGCGGTGAAAGGTGCGTCCGAAGTTGGCGTCGCAATTGTGGCTTCAACTTTGACCACGATTATCGTCT
>JADFPY010000003.1 GCA_022562085.1 candidate division KSB1 bacterium
CTCCTCTTCTTGTGCAGATAATGAAGTAGAAAAAATTAACAGAATCCCCAATATTAAACAAACAGATTTCATCAACCTCATCTAATACCTCCGATTTAAGATACCTACTTCGACTCCATCCTCCTAAAAATTCGTCCTCTTTTTAGTCATTCATGCTTCGCTGTCATTGAAAGAAGTGAATTTCTCCTATCTAAAATGACGTCCCGACGCTTCGGGACAACTGACCTAGTGACTTAATGACGAGTATTGTCATTCGCTTCGCGTCAGTTAAACATTTAAAGTGCAAAGTTCAGGAATAATATTATAAAAGTACATTAAGACTGCTTTCCCTGGGATAAATCAAGGCAAAGCATTTCTTTTTGGTTGCGCACGTAAAGCATTCCGTTAACTAAAGTCGGTACTGTCCAGCATCTGCCCTTTAGCACTTGCGCGCTGGCTTTTTGGACGAATGCCTCGGGAGTGGCCTCAACTAAAACCAGCAAACCTTTTTCGCTCAGCACAATCAGGTGCCCGTCTGCATACATGAGCGACCCTTTGCTGAATCCCCGTTTCGCCCATTTTGATTCCTGGGTGTTCACATTAACACAGCGCAGGGTTCCTTCATCGAACCCATACAAATGGTCGCCAACCAATATAGAGCTGGAAAAAAAATTACGCATGATGCGGCTCTTCCAAAGTGCCTCAACTTCAACCGTACCATTAGCAGCTTTCATTTTTAAAACCGCTGCACCCTTGTTGTTGCCGGAGGAAATGAACACTTTATCCGGCTTGATAAAAACCGGTGTGGCCGCGTTTACATCATAACTCGTTACCCATGAATAATGCCAATATTGCTTACCATCTTTAGGGGAAACGGAGACCAGCGCCTTACCGGCAAAAGAAAGAATCTGTCGTGTGCCATTTACAGTAACCGCAATTGGGGCTGAGTAACCCGGGATTCCGGAGTCGGATTTCCAGATCACCTTGCCGTCTTTCTTGTTAAATGCAACCAGTCCATGGCCGTCCTTGCCGCCGACATCTACTATAAGCATATTGCCTTCCACCAACGGCGATGTAGAAACTCCCCAGGTTGGGATTTTGCCGCCATATTCATTGTGTAAATCATGTCCCCAGACTTCTGTGCCTTTGGTGGCATTCAAAGCAAACAGCTTTCCTTTGCCGCTCAAAACGAAAACCAGATTGCCATCGACTGTGGGGGTAGCGCGGGGTCCGTGGCCAAAACTATTCGTGAATTTTGAACCCATCCTGAAACGCCAAAGCTCTTCACCGCTTGCGGCATCCAGGCAAATTGCGATTTCGTCCGAACCCTGGCCATACATTGTATAGAGCTTTCCGTTCGTTACTGACATTCCGGAATAGCCATCTCCCGAAGGAGCTGACCATAAGACTTTCGGGCCGCCTTCCGGCCAGGTTTTCAAAATACCCGTTTCTTTTGAAATCCCGTCGCGGTTTGGGCCGCGCCACTGCGGCCAGTCATTTTTGGTTTTTTTACCCGGGCCGGATGCAAAAGCAGCAACGGTCAAGCAACCCAAAAACAAATAGGCGAAGTATTTGAATTGGTTCTTCATAATGGCTCCTTGTTTTCATTTTATACACTTTTTAAAGGCCACGGATTTTCACAAATTATTTGAAAATTGAAAGAGTACTATTTTTTAATAAAAGAAATCAATGTTTAATCAGTGTAAATCCGTGGCTGAACACTTTACTTCATTGTTTTCTTCTTCAACGGAAAAAACGTCTCCAAAATCTTATCCGTGCGGTTGCGCCAGCTCGCCCAACCAAAACCATCGTTTACTTGCCCACCTTCAACAGAATATCCTTTTTCTTGCAGTGATTTCATGAAGTCTTCATTAAGCTGTATCCAGCTTAAGCCGTTTTGATAGGTGAGATCATACTTGCCCCAGTCCATGTAGATGTTGATGGGTAGCTTTTTAGACTCACTAACAATTTTTGTCAGGGCATCACCGCCCGCTGGTTTATGCAAATGTGTCGACTGCCCGCCAACATTATGGAAAACATCAGGATATTTGAAAGCAGTATAAAAAGCAGCAAAACCGCCTTCATCGCCGCCAGTCACAACTCGAGAATCGGCGTCGGCTTTCGTTCTGTATTTTTGGTCAATGTGCGGCACGAGCTCTTCTGCAAACATTTGAGCGAATTTATCCCGTCCATTTCTTGAATATTCCCTGGATGCCTGTCGCCGGTTTGATGATTGCTCTACAAAGACAGCAATGACTGGCGTCATTTCTTTTGCAGCGATAAGGTTATCAAGCGAATTCGGCATGAGCATTTGGTCTTTCGCACCCTTGCCGTTGTTGACGTAAAGAACGGGATAGCGATCCTTGCTGTCTGCATAACCTGCCGGCAAGTAAACATGAACATTCCGTTTGCTTTTTGAAATCTCGCTTTCGAACTCAAATGTTTCAATGGTACCGCGAGCGACGCCTGCTTTAGGCTCTTGAAAATGAGTTGCGGGTTTCCATTTTGGCATTCTCAGATCTGAGGCTTCTCCTTGCATATTAGGACCGCCGTCTCTAACTTTGTGCGGGTTCAAAGGATCGGTTATTACATTCTCAAAATGTTTCAACTGATAAGAGACTCTCGCATCCGGTTCCAGTTCGAAAGACAAGAAGAAGAAGTCTGTCCCTTCGACACGATTCATAGCGACATCCTGCCGAAAATTGAACATGTCCCCGGTAACCGCGACGTCTTTGGTTCCTATTTCATGATGAACAAGATGGACAAAGCGGTTATCCTCAATAACAGGAAAACTCTTCTGCGATTTCATAAACTTATCAACGAGCATTTTCTTGTCGTTTTCAGAAGCCGAGTCAACCTTATTTAAGAATTTTGCAAAGTCGCCATCAGGGTTGAGCAACTCAACTTCAGGTTGATCGAGGGTCAATTGATCTACTTTGGCGATATCAACCCGGGCAATTTCATAGAGGTTGCGCAGGTAAATACTGCCGTTGGCAAAGCTGGGAGCGGTCCAGGTTAAGCCATCAAACACCTTAATGCTTGCCAGCTCGATGTAATCTTCAGGAGATGCTTTTGCAACATGCAGCGTACCCTGTTTGGTGACAATCACCAGGTGATCGTCGACCATAATTAAAAAGCCATCGCCCGGAGGACGGGATTTCCAAACCTTCTCCCCGGTATTTGCGTCCACACAGGTAATAAAACGGCCGCTGTAACTATACAAATATCCGTTATGATAAACAGATGCATTAAACGTTTGTTTAATATCGCGGCTCTTCCAGAGTTCTTCAACTGAATATTTGCCATTCTCCTTTTTGACCTGCAGCATAAAAGATTCCCCGGGCCCGAAGACATGGTTCAAGAAAATCTTATCATTCTCGACAACAACCGGATTACTGCTGCCCGAGCCGTTGTTGAAGCGGTGTCTCCAAAGAACGTTACCGGACTTCGGATTAACGCCAAAAATTTGATGATCGCCAACACCGATGATTTGATCCTCACCCAGCAAATTCGTAAAAATCGGAGACTGGTAATTTACAGTATCGGAAATCGCCGACCATTGAACTTCGCCGGTATCTTTGTTGAACCCGCAAACCGTTCGGTCTGCCGTACCGCCAACCTGGCAAAACAGAATATCGCCAACAACAAGCGGCGATGATCCAAAGCCCTGCACCGGCTCCTTAGATTCTATTTCTTTGGTGACATCATGCGACCAGATTAGGCTGCCATCTTGGGCGCTCAAAGCCAAGAGCCTGCCGCGGCGAGTATAGGCAAAAACCTTGTCACCGGCGATAGTTGGTGTCGAGATTTGACCATTATGAGAACCGCCGCGAAATTTAAAGGTCGAGTCGATCTTAAACCGCCAGAGCTCGTCGCCAGAATTCGTATCCAAAGCAATCACATAATCAAACGTGCTGTCGGAATACATAGTGACCGCACGGCCGTCTGCAATGGAAACGCTGGAATAACTCGAGCCCAGCGGCTTCTTCCAGCCAATTTTCAAGCCGTATCCTTGATCAAATTTGAACACGCCTTTTTGGGATGCCTTGCCATCAGTGTCCTTGCCGCGCCAGCTCGGCCAGTCGTTGTCACCCGAATCGGAGCTGTGAGTGAACCCTGCGGTGAGTAAACTTGCAATAGCGACGAGTAGTATGATTCTTACGATCTTCATTTTTTACCTCTTTTTTTTTAATGATTAATAAAGTTACTTCTTTGATGTTTTGATTGGAAAAAACGTCTCGAGAATTTTGTCTGTACGGTTGCGCCAGCTTGCCCAGCCAAAACCCTGGTTCCACTCTCCGCCAGCAACTTCGTACCCTTGCTGCTTCAAAAACTTGTTGAAATCTCTGTTCAAATCCGTCCAGCGTAAGTTGGCGTTGTAGTTGAGATCATACTTGCCCCAGTCTTGATAAAGCTTAATTGAGACGTCTTTTTTCTTCACGATGAGCTCTCTCAATTCGGTGCCTCCGGCGTTGGGCATCAAATGGCCGGACTGGCTGGCAGCATTGGCAAATACTTCCGGATAGTTAAACGCTGTGTAGTACGCAGCATAACCACCTTCATCCCCACCCACTATTACCCTGGAATCCGACTTCGCAATAGTGCGATACTTGCTATCAATCATCGGAGCCAGCTCTTCGGCATACATACGCGCGTGCTGATCCTTCTGGTTTCGTGCATATTCGCGAAATGAGTTAGGAGCTTCAACGAAGACCGCAATGGCCGGCTGGATCTTTTTATCAGCAATCAGATTATCTAAAGTGACCGGGATGGCCTGAAAATCTTTGGCTCCGCGACCATAATTAACAAACAACACCGGATATTTCATGCCGCTGTCCGCATATCCAGCTGGGAGATAAACATGAACATTGCGCGTATTTTCCAAAATTGTACTCTCGAGTGAATCGGTTTCAATGGTTCCCTTGGCCACATTTTCGCGTGCTACGAAGTGGTTAACTACCTTTGCTTTCGGCATTCTAAGTATGGAGGCGTCACCTTGCAGTGTGGCGGGACCGCCGGGAGCCGTGCCGTTTTGATTCATCGCATCTGGAATCACAGTGTCAAAATCCCGGCGGATCTGATAGGTGATCTGCGTGTCCGGCTCCAATTCAAACGAGGCAAAGAAAAAGTTCGTGTCCGCGATACGGCGCATTGCTTGCTCCTGTCCGACGTCCAACATGTCTCCAATGACCGCGACGTCTTTTACTTCGCCTTGAAAAATGATATGAGCGTATTTATCCCCCTCGATGATCGGAGAGGTCTTATGTGATTCCATGAACTTATCGATGATGCCCTGTTTCTCAGCATCAGAAGCAGTTTCGACCTTTTTCACAAAACTCGCAAAATCGCCTGTAGGGTTGACATATTCAAATTTAGGTTTATCAATAGTCAAATCCATCTCAGCGACCTCGGCAATATCGACGCGCGCGATCTCGTAGAGATTCCGGGCATAGATACTGCCGTTGGCAAAACTCGGCGGCGTCCAGGTCAAACCAGTGAAGACCTCGGTGCTGGCCATTTCAATGTAATCCTCCGGTGAGGCTTTGGCCACGTGCATGGTGCCGCGCTTGGTCAAAACAACCAGATGACCATCTACCAGAATGAGGAATCCATCGCCGGGTGGGCGCGATTTCCAAACTGTGTTACCGGTCTCAACATCCACGCAAGTGATAAAGGAACCACTATAGCCGTAGAGATATCCTTCATGATGCACGGTTGAACTATAGGTCTGGCGAATATTTCTGTTTTTCCACAACTCTGAAACAGAATATTTTCCATCCGTCTTGCTGAGCTGCAGCATCGCCGACTCTCTGCGTCCCTGATTGATGAAAATTTTGTCGCTGCCAATAACAAGCGGATTGATGCCGTCGTAACGGCCATTATGACGATATTGCCACAGCATCTCTCCCGACATGGGATTAATGCCATAAATGTGATGGTCTGCCACGGCAACGAGTTGATCTTCGCCGAAAAAATTTGCAGTAATTGGAGACTGGTAATTGATGGTATCCGAACCGGTTGACCAGAGCAACTTACCGTCGTTCTTGTCGAACCCGCACACGGTATGACCGTCCGTACCGCCTGCTTGGCACATCAGCACATCACCAAAAACAATGGGTGAAGTACCAAATCCGTGAAACGGTTCTTGCGGCGAGATTTCGCTTTTAACATCACGCGACCAGAGTTCTTTACCCGTTTTGGCATCGAATGCCAACAGCTTACCCGTACGTTCATAAATGAAGACTTTATCTCCATCGATTGTTGGAGTCGAAAGTTGACCGTCATGGGAACCATCGTGGCCTTTGTAGGTTGAATCCAACTCGACTTTCCAGAGTTCGTTACCGCTGTCTACATCGAGAGCCACGAGGTATTCGAAAGTGCTGTCGGAGTACATGGTCACAGCCCGACCATCGGCTATCGAGATGCTGGAGTAACCGGAACCCAAGGTTTTCTTCCAACCGATTTTCAAACCATGACCTTCTTTAAAGACGTCGGTTTGCAGCGCTTTGCCATCCATGTTTTTGCCGCGCCAGCGAGGCCAATCGTTTTTACCCGAATCAGAGCTGTAAATTAAACCTGCTGCCAGTAAACTTGCAATAACGACGAGTAATGTAATTCTTACCACCTTCATTTTTTACCTCTTTTTAGTGACTAAAAAAATTATTTCTTTGAAGTTTTAATTGGAAAAAACGCATTCCTAAAGTAGGGTTTAAGTTGGTTTTAAGTATAACGTGAATTTTGATATTTCTCCTCGTAAAACTCGGGGAGCAAAGAGTCAACCTGAAGCAAGCCTTTTGGAGTCAGTTTTATTTCCCGACCGTTCAACGTTACCATGCCTTCTTGTTCTAGTTTTTGGTAAGACTTGGAAAATTTGCTTTGGATGTCAGAACCAAATTTTTCCTGAAAATATTCAGTGCTGATTTTGCCGAGTTTCAATTGTAAGATCATTTCGCGAGTTAGTCTTTCTTCATCATTTGATACAAAAGCACGGCTGAGCGGCAATTCACCTGATTTAAGCTGAGCAACATACTTGTCCCAGGAAGCGGTATTCTGAATGTGGACATGGCTCATGTGTCCGAACGAAGCCACACCGGTGCCGAGCATGTCCGTGCCCTGCCAAACGGAATCACGATAGACGAACTTGCAGGGTTTGTCTTTTTTAACCATTGTGTAAGCGCTTGAAATTTCGTAGCCAACTTTGGCAAGCTCTTCAAAAGCAAACTGGTTCCAATCCCGTTTTGTTGGCCAGTCGGCAACATGAATTTTTCCTTCCCCCAACTCCTTTGTGTAGACGGTATTAAACGGCAGCTCCATCTGGTAAATCGTGACGCTGTCGGGATTCAGATCGATGGTCTTTTGCACGTTGTCTTTCCAGCTCTCCCAGGTCTCGCCGACCATGCCGGCGATCAAGTCGATATTGAGCTGATCGAAATCAAGCTGGTTTATCCAGGGCATGACTTCAAAAATTTCTTTGGAAAGATGGGCACGACCGTTCTCTTTTAAAATGAAATCGTCGAAGTTTTCAATACCGAGACTCAGACGGGTCACACCAATTTCCCGGATAGCCTCGAGTTTGGATTGGGACAAAGTACCCGGCTCACATTCGAAAGTGACTTCTTCCGCGCCGTCCCACGAAATACTGGATTTGAGCTTTTCAGCAAGGTTTTGCAAATGCTTGACACTAATATAGGAAGGCGTGCCGCCACCGAAGTAAACGAATTTCAGCGGGCGATCTGCAACAGAAGTAAATTGACTGTAGATTTCTACCTCTTTGGCGAGGGCAGCTAAATACTCTTCAATTTGCGAAGCATTTTTATCCGTATAAATCCGGAAATAGCAGAACTTGCAGCGCTTCCTGCAAAACGGAATGTGCAAATAAAGTCCAAGCGTATTTTCAAGAGGCGGCGAGTTCAAGGCCTCGAAAGCTTCTGGAAGTTTATCCTCGCTCCAAAATGAATAAGGCGGATAATTGGAAACGAAAACGCTGCCGGCCTCGGTTTCTTTAAGATCGAGCCGTGAAGTTGCTGGTTCAGGTTGTGAAGTTTGTGGATTTGAAGTCATAAAATATAAAAATCCCAAAAATCAAATTCCAATCCCTATGTGAAATTTGGTATTTGATAAATTGGAATTTACCTCTCATTTATTTTTTTCCAAAACAAAAAACGATGCCATCATCGTTGCCGATAATAAACTTGCCGTCAGCAAAGCTCGCTGACGACGCAATTGCTGAGGCTGTATCGAATTCCCAAAGCAGTTTGCCTGAGTGAATATCAAAAATAAAAATGATGCCTCGAGTCGAGGCAATAATTGCTTTATTTCCTATAATGACAGGCGAGGATTCTATTTTAGCTTTCGCCTGATAAGTCCAAAGCGATTCGCCGGTTTTCGGATTTAAGGCATGAACCATCTTGTCCCGTCCACCAACAATGACCACTTTCTCAGTTACTGCTGCTGATGAGTAGTAAGGAAATTTCCTTTTGGGGTGCTCATATTGCCAGGCAATATTAGACTTTTTTAAATCAATGCAATAAACCTGATTTCCAAAAGAGCCGAAATATGCCCGATCGTTGTGAACTGCAGGACTTGCAGCCACATAGGCTCCCAGGTCGATTTTTTGCACTTCTTTTCCCGAAGGAATATCAATGACCCGAAAATAATAATCGCAGCCGGTAACAAAAGCATGGTCGTCCAAAATCGCCGGGGTACCGTGTACATAACCTTCCGTCTCAAATTTCCAAACCAAGCCGCCGTCTTTTGCCGAAAGGCAGTAAAGAAAATTATCATAGGCGCCAAAAAGCACTTTGTCTTTATAAAAATTTGCCGAGGAATTAATTTCGCCCTCGGCTTCAAATGTCCAGATGTTTTCACCGGTTTTTGCATTCAGAGCGTAAAATTTGCCAAGCTCATCACCAAAGTAAACTGTGTCGTTATAAATAGATGGGGATGATTTTATCGGGTCTGTGCCTTCGAGTTTCCATTTCAACTTTCCAGTGGCAAAGTCAATCGCGTAGAAATTGCCGTCGAGCGTTCCGAAATAAACGGTTCCGTTATAAATCGCTGCTGTAGATTCAACTGCATCGCTTGCTTCGAAAGTCCAGAGTGGCTCAGGGTTTTCAGGTAGTTCTCCTTCTTTCACGCCGGTTAGTTGGGGGTTGCCTCGAAACATGAGCCAATTGCTGGATTTTGATTTATCTGAGGCGTCATCATTGCCACCGATAACAATCGTGTTGGGAATGCAAAGCAAAAATAATAAATAGTACCTAAAGACTTCTGTAGGCCTAAACATTTAAACAACTCCTTTTATCGTTATCAAAAAGCCTTCTCATAAAGTTCCAGTAGCTCTTTCTCCCCAACCGGCCGGGGATTGAACTTTCCCGTCCACTGTTGCGCCGCTTCCTGAGCTAATTCGGGTATTTCGGTTTCACTGATGTGACAATCCCGAAGCCGCACCGGCAGATGATTCATTTCAAATAGTTCTGTAATCCGCGCCGCCAGGCTTTCCGCCCCGGATTTCAGCCCGGTGGTTTCGGCTAATTCGTCATAAAAGCCGTTTACTGTTTCTGCGTTAAACTTGATCACATGCGGCAGCATCAAACCGACTGCAATGCCGTGTGCTATGTCGAAATGCGCGGTCAAAGGATTGGCACAGGCATGAGCCGCGCCGAGCATCGAGTTTTCAATCGCATTTCCGGCGAAATGAGCGCCGAGAAGCATGTTTCCGGCCGCCTCTAAGTTTTGGCGATCTGAGATGAAGGCTTGATAATTTTCAGAGAGCAACTTCCAGGCTTCCCTGGAAAACATTTGAGAAATTGCATTCCGTTTCATTGAGACAAAACTTTCAATCGCATGGGAAATCGCATCAATTCCTGTAACCGCAGCAACTTTTCGGGGGACTGTCTGCAATAAAGTCGGATCCAGTATCACAGTCTTGAAGCGCGCCTTAATATCGCCGCAAGCCATTTTTTGATGCGTTTCCTCGTTCGCGATCAGGGCATATGATTGAGCTTCGCTTCCTGTACCGGCGGTGGTCGGAATACCAATTACAGGCAGCATGGGTTTTGTTGCCTTACCAGTCCCCCAGTAGTCTTCCATTCTGCCGCCATTGGTCAGCAAGAAATTGATTCCTTTTGCAGTGTCCATGGCGCTGCCGCCGCCAAGTGCGATGATGACGTCAATTGGTTCATGTTTCTTAGCAAACTGGACCCCGCTTTCTACATGTTTTGTCGTTGGATTTTCTTCGACGCCCTGAAAGACAACCGACTCGAAAGATGACCGACTGAGGCTCTGAACCGCGCGCTCAACATGCCCTGCCTTCGCCAGTCCGGGATCACTCACGAGTAAAGCTTTTTGGACCCCAAGTTCTTTTGTCGATGCGCCGAGTTGGTCAATGGCATTCTCGCCAAAGATTACTCTGGTTGTCGGATTGTAGTCGAAAATTTGCATATAATTGATTATTGAATATTGTTTATTGATTAATCTAACTAAGCTAATTTTATATTCTTTTGAGCGGTCTTTCTGGATGAAATAAAATATCGATGTTAATTCTTTGGCTTCGTTTAATAGCGGTAGCACTAATTCCTTCTTTTAGCAAATTCTCATCAACTATAAATTCAAACCAGAAAGTGGATTCATCTGCCTCCTCTATTACGATACTAATTTTTGTTACAAAAACATTTTTTGTTTGAGCTACACAAGTTGCTCTATAAATTCGCAGCAACTGAAGTAGCGCATCTTATTAATTGTCCTTGGATATTTCTACCTAACTTTATAGTTGGCAATGCCAACGCAAGCTTAACACATCTATGAGCAAAATCCTTAGTCCGTTTCTTAAGTTCTTGAAAATCAATTTAATTAATTACTAACATTTCTCACTTCAGTTGACATTGTAATTATTCCATTTAGGATGAAAAAATTCATTTAATGCAGAAATTTCATTTACAAGATTAATCGGCTAAAAATAGGAGTGCAAAAATCAGCGAAGCGTATTTTTGCAGAAACTAAAGCTAAACTCATGTAAAAATACGTTCGCTACACTCACTGATTTTTACACTCCTGCCTTGTCAAAGTGAGGAATGTTAGTAAATAATAAACAAAAAAACAAGTTTAGTTCTATATATGGTAGTGCAGTTTTTTATATATGCACTTTATTTAGATTGGAACTCATTCAATCGGAACGTGGTTAAACACACTCAAAAAAACAATGGCATAAAAATTATGTACACCCAGGTTTTAGTATTAAATGCCAGTTATGAGCCAATTCACATATGTGGGATCAAGCGGGCAATAATTCTCATCGTCAAGGGCTTAGCTCGAAGCGAGCAAAACACACCTCGTGTGATGCGGTCACCTTCAACAGTTTTTCCGGTCCCGGCAGTGATTCGCCTGTTGCATTATGTTCAAATTCCTTACCGAAAAAAAGCCTACTCTAAAAAGCATATTTATTTGCGCGATGGATATACATGTCAATATTGCGGTGACGTTCATACGCCGCATGAGTTGACGCTCGATCATATCCTGCCGCAGTCGCGTGGGGGTAAAAACGTCTGGGAGAACCTGGTTACTTGCTGTCGCAAGTGTAACTCAAAAAAGAGCGATCTCACGCCAAGAGAAGCAGACATGGTCATATTGAATAAGCCAAAGCCGCTTGGCAGCTATTTTTATCTGCATCTCGTGCGCTCAAAAGCACGCAATAATCAGTACTGGCGCAAATATCTTTATTACGAATAGAGTTTTAAATATTATGAATTGGGGTTTAAGCCTGATGGCGATGTCGTCAGGCTTTTTTTATGGGTTTTACAAAAAGTCAGCTTTTCTTTTCCACGGCAATCTTTTGACTTTTATCTTCTACGATGACTCTTACTTTAGCAATTCTTTGCCGATCAAGACCTTCGATGATAATTTTACCATTTTCGAAATCCAACTTGCTGCCCGGTTCAGGAATATTGCCGGCCATGCTGAATACCACACCACCCACAGTTTCAACATCAAACTCGGGAAGCTTTATCTTCAATCTTTCCTCGCATAATTTCACCGGGCAAAGTCCATCCAGTAAATATTCCCGCCCTCCAACCTGCCGAATGAAAGCGATCGGTTCGTCAAATTCATCATAAATTTCACCAACCAGTTCTTCGAGAACATCTTCCAAAGTCGCAACACCGATCGTGCCGCCGTACTCATCAATCAAGACAGCCATGTGAAGTTTTGTCCGTTGGAACTCCCGAAACAGAGCATCGAGTGTGATGGTCTCCGGATAAAAAAGGATATCGCGCTTTAACTTATTCATGCGAAGCCTCTTCTCACCCCTTGCAGTTGCAGCCATGACATCTTTGATATGGACCATTCCCAAAACTTGATCCAAATCACTTTTACAAAGCGGATAACGGGTGTGCTGACTTTCTTGTGTTATTTTCAGATTTTCCGAAAACGTGTTTGTGGTTGAAAGATAAACAACAGATGTCCTGGGAATCATAATTTGCTTGCCGATTTTTTCGTGCAAGGAAAGGACGTTTTCCATCATCTCGACCTCGCGGCGGGTGAGGTGCCCGCTTTGTGCCGAATGTGCAAAAATGAGTTTGAGCTCATCTTCCGAGTGCGCCATTTCGCTTTCGCTTTCGGGGTTGACACCAACAAGTTTGATCAGAAATAAAGCAGAATGATTTAAGGCAACAATAAACGGTTTAAAAGTTTTATAAAATGCATAAAGGGGTAAAGCAACCCACAAGGCAGTCTTTTCCGCCAGCCGAATGGATAAAGACTTCGGAGCCATTTCGCCAAGTACAATATGCAGGTAAGTAATGATTGTGAAAGCGACCCCAAAAGCAAGGCCGTGAATTATTGCTTGGGTTTTTATTCCCAATTGGGCAAAAAGCGGCTCGAACCAACTCGCCAAGTAGGGTTCTCCCAGCCAACCCAGTGCTAAACTTGCCAGGGTAATTCCCACTTGACAGGCAGAAAGATATGCATCTAATTCATCAAGGATTTTTTTGGCGATGCCGGCGGCAAAAATGCCCTCAGCAGCCTTTTGCTCGATTTGTGATGGGCGGACTTTGACAATTGCAAATTCCGCTGCAACAAAGAAGGCGTTAAGAAAAACAAAAAAGAAGATTACAAAAAGCTGAAAGAAGTATTCCATTGATGGGTTAAATAAAATCCTGGGAATCTAATTATTCATACATAATCGAGTGGTATAAGTTTCAGACCTTCATCCTTTAATGCTTTTAGTTGGAGGCTGTAGTCTGAATGTTATCGCCCTTTTTAAGAAAAGAGCTAATGAGCCCACGAACACTGTAAATAAAAAGAACAAAGAAAAAATAATCAGAACTGAACTGTTCAGGTAAATGATTAAAATAGAGCGTGTACCAAAAGGTGACTGCCAGAACTGCCCAAACAAGTTGACCGAAAAGTATTCTTATCTTTTTATTGGGCATCCAGCGTTTTAAAAATTTTGCATACCAAACCGTAAAAAAATCGATGAACAAAATCAGAATTAATGATGCAATCGAAATGGTTAGGAGTTTGGCTCCCATAAATTACTCCGCATTTTGTTTTTTTACTTATTTAAAATAGGTTGCTAACGGCAAATCAACAACTGTTGTTAAGCCCGGCGACGCATTAGAAACAACCGGAATCGCGTTGATCATTCGAGCAATTGTAGCCTTGTCTCCAAAAATCCCGCCCTCGACATTCAGGTGAATTGGCGGCTCGCCTTCTATCGTCACGCTGTCTCTTTCCTTTTCGGCGCCGATGAATATTTGCAACTCAAGTTTTATCAATTCTACACCATTTTTCAAAGCTTTTGCCACGTGTAAAATCCCTGCCACCTCACCCTGCTGCACAGTTAAATAATCCGTTTCAATGGTTTTAGTGGAAATTTGAGGATCGATTGTTTCTTTGAGTTCGTCGAATTGAAACCCGATTTTATCAGCGACGGCGTATAAAGACTCAACAAGTCCAATATGCCCGAGCTTTCCTTGCCTAACCAGATTTCTGAATTCATCCGGGGTCAGGCCAGCGCCTACTTTCTTCTGTAACGGCAGGCGCCTTTTGGATGCGTCAACGACACGGGTTGCGACGATTTTTTCAATTTTAGTACAAACGCCGCTCATCGCCAGAACAAGCACATCCATTGAAAATCCGGGGTTCACACCGGTGCCGACTACAGTTGTTTTGTTTTCCTCCGCCACTTTATCAATTCGTGCGCAGAACTTTGAATCCCGGCGATAGGGGTAAAACAACTCCTCACACGATGAAACGACTGAAGCGCCAGCCTGGAGACATATTCTTAACTGCTCCTCTACTTTGGCTAAAAAAGAGCCGGTTGAGTGCAGGACAATATCCGGTTGGGTCTCATTCAAGACTTTTTGTGGGTCGTTCGATACCGAAATCTTTAACTTAGAATCAAGACCAAGAACATCGCCCAGATTAACTCCGATTTTGTCCGGATCGACATCGATTCCGCCCACGAGTTTGAGACGTTTTTTTTGAAGAACTAATTTTGCGGCCTCGATTCCTATCGGGCCAAGTCCGTATTGAACAACTTTGAGTTGATTTTCCACTACCTATTTTGACCTCTTTTCAGCTATTCTCAAAATATCCTCATTCTGCGGCAGAAGACGAATTTCAATTCTGCGATTTTTTGCACGCCCCCGGCGCGTTTTGTTCGTGGCGATTGGCCGGTGTTCGCCAAAACCTGATGCTTCCAGGCTTTCGGCATTTAGGCCAACTTCTTCGGTAAGGAAGCGCACCACATTCGTCGCTCTGGCAACCGATAGCTCCCAATTGCTGTCGAATTGGCTTTTCAGATTGAGATGAATCGGCACGTTGTCCGTGTGTCCTTCAACCTTGATGCGCTTGTCTTTGGTCTGCTTCAAGATTCCCCCAACCTGTCCAAGAACTTTCATTCCCTTCTCAGATAGCTCAGCTTCTCCAGAGGGAAAAATAATCCGATCAACGATTCTCACTTTTAATTGGTCCGCCAACTGAGTTATGGTGATTTCTCCGGCCTCGACTTGTTCTTTTAGTTCGCCAATCAAATCTTCATAAGTAGATTTCAATTGGTTTATTTCTTCGTTTTTGGCGTCAGACAATTCTTGCACTTTTTGTTCAACCTGTTTGGTAAGAACCGCATTTTGTTGTTCGAGCTGCTCAACCCGAAAGCCAAGTTCTTCGTTTTCCTGACGAATCTCCTTTAACTGTGACTGAAGGGGTGAAACTTTATCCAGGTAAAAATATCCGGATATGCCAAGCAGCAAAACAAACAAGATCAGTAGAAAGGTCGAAAATGTGTTCATATTATGGGTCTAAGTCGTTTTTTGATTTAGCAATTCCGTAAACGGCGATTCCAAAAGCAACTGCGACATTCAAAGAAATTTTCTTGCCTCTCATCGGGATATTTATCAGAAAATCCGCTCTTTTTACAATCTCCTCGCTGACGCCGTTGTATTCATGTCCAACTACCAGGCACACTGGAAAACGAAAATCGGCCCGATCGTAAGGAATGCTTTTGTCAGTCGCTTCCAAGACAACAATTTGAATGTTTTCACGCTTCAGTTTCTCAACCAAAGTGACGCTTTCAGGAAAATACTCCCACGGCACACTTTCTTCAGCTCCTAAGGCCACTTTGCGAATTTCCCTGTGCGGAGGCTGGCCGGATATTCCGGTCAAAAATAGCTTCGTTACTCCGGCGCCATCTGCCGTCCTGAAGATAGCGCCAACATTATAAAGACTTCGAACATTTTCGACGAGAGCATAAATCATAATTCGGTTCTTGATCCATTTTCTATTGAGAAGAATCTAAAAGCACTCGATTCAGGACTTTGTTCAGTTCAGTGATTTTATAAGGTTTTGTAATCGCCGCCTCAAAACCATAGTCTTGAAAATTTTCCATAATTGGATCATTTAAATAACCACTACAAACAACGGCCTTAACATTCGGGTCATATTGACGAAGTTCTTTCAGAGTGTCGGTAGCCTCTTTACCTGGAATCACTAAATCCAAAATAACTAAATCAAAAGGGTGTTTAGCTTGTTTATAACGTTCGATTGCCGCAGAACCTTCCCCAACATATTCAACCTTGAAGCTAAGATGCTCAAGCATTTTGCACATAGCAACTCCGGCCCGCTTGTCATCATCAACAACAAGCACTCTTCTATCACCGGAAAATGAATTCTGCTCGTCAAATTGAACTTCTTTGCGAGGTTTTCCCGCAACGGCTGTATAATTTGATAAAAAGAATTGTTTGGTCAACTCTATTGCTTCATGAGCAGCACTTTCTGCCTCTAACAAAGTATTATCTAAATCACTTTCCGGTGAGGAGTCCATTCTGGCAATAGAAAGGTTGCTGATAATTGCAGTCAAAAGATTATTGAATTCGTGAACAAAGTCATTTGCACTCATCTCATCCGGTTCCGTTTTTAAAAACTGCTTGTCCGATTTGTTTTGATATAACATGAAACAAAATTTATAGTATGGAAGATGTATATAATAATTTTAAGAAAAATTTGTTTTGTTGTCAAGGACAAACATGAAAAATTAAATAGACAATTGTTTTCAAGTTATTTAAATTGATTTGACATGTGTTGAAAAATTGGCTCGTTGACTTAGGAACAACCACTCCCAATTTACGTTCAATAAAATCAATAAACAACCCGCCATTTTTTTAAAAACAAAAGCGATCTGCTATAAATGTTCACAAACAACAAAGTCGTAAAGATTCTTTTGGGATTGTTGGGCTGCCTTTGTATGGCAATATTTTTCGTAATGCAGGCCAATTCCAAAACTTCAAATCTCTTACGGCAAAACATTTCTAAAAACGAGATTCTCAAAAAAGCCGAAGAAGCTTTTCAAAATTCCGAACTTGCTGATTACGATCTAAAAAGAAGCATCGATCTGGATTTGGATAGTAATTTGTCTAAATACGCCCAACTTCACTTAAACAACGAACGACCGCAAGGCTTTTACCCAATTGGCTCATGGGACGTAGCATGGACAGGAAAAACACACACCAAGAAAGAGGGTGAAGTAGAGGTTCGTTTCCAAGTGAAATACGATTTTGATGGCAATCTCATCGAACGTCTGGAGAGTGCGCCACACCTGCGAAGACCCCCTAATTTCAAAGATTCTGAAGCGGCAGAGGAGGCTGCCAGACGTTTTCTGCACACCATAAATATTGACACCTCAGCAATTACGGTTAGAAACAGTGCGAGCAGCAAAGATGATCGGGTATTACTCTATGATTTTTCCTTCAGTAAACCTTCCTCAATATCTCCGGATTTAAGAGAAAATTACCAAGTGAATATTGCCGGAAGACGCATCACAAATTATCGTGCCCGGGTGATCGTCGATTCCGACAAAGCAATCTTCCCGAAAATCCATAGAACCTCAGAGACCGTTTCCACGATCATCGTAATAGCAATCTGGTTCATCATTGGGCTTTTCCTGATCGGCATATTTATTAAACGTTTAAGACACGATGAACTCGAATTTAAACGGGCATTTTGGTTGGGCGTCACCGGCTTCAGCATCATGTGGCTTGCCATGGCCATTAAGTTTTTCCCGGAATGGGAAGGGATGCTTTTGGGAGGTGGGCTGATCGGTCTGTTTACCGGACTCGGCCTCATTGTAGTTTATTCAGTCACGGATTCACTCAATAGAGACGTTTGGAGAGAAAAAGAAGTATTGTCCGACATCATCGTTAGAGGATTCCTGCGTGTTAAGGAAATGGGTGCAGCTATTCTTGACTCGCTGTTTATTTCCGGTCTAACCCTTCTAACCTTTGGCATCCTTTTCTGGCTAAGCAGTCAGTTCAACATCGGATTCATCGACTTTGATGCAGATGATCATTTTTGGATTTTCAAGGGAAATTTAGCGCTTCTAAAAAATATTTTTTTTACAATAATAAGTTCGCTCTTTATCGGACTGGTTTTACTTTCTTTCTGGTTTGCCTATTTAAAGTCAAAAGTCCGGTCGAATAAAATTTTGATCATTCTATTTACGATTTTTATTAACCTTGCCGGGCTACATCTATATCAAATCCGTCCGACGTATATGGCATTTTTTTTGTTGCTACCGGTTGCATTTCTTTGGGCCTACTACGCTTTTAAAAGTAATTTTATTTCTATATTTCTTTCCCTGTTCACAGTTAATTTTTTCTTAGAGCTTTCCTTAATCGGCAATTTACCCCATGGATTTTATAGTGTCCCAATGATTTTCTCCGGAACGTTTATTCTGGTTTTGTTTGCTTCGGGTGCCTACATTATCCATAGTAAAGTAACCGCAAAAGATTTTGCGCACTATGTGCCGGAATACGTGGGTCGAATTGCAGAAAGAGAAAGATTCTTAAAAGAGTTAGAAATTGCCCGCACCGTGCAGCTACAGTTTTTGCCTCAGTCGATCCCGGAGTTTCCGCATTTGGATATCGCTTGTGTCTGTAAGCCAGCGATGGAAGTAGGGGGCGATTATTATGATTTTATGCCTAATGGTAACGACTCTTTGGGAATTGTCATAGGAGATGTTTCCGGCAAAGGGGTTTCCGCCGCTTTCTACATGACCATGGCAAAAGGGATCATAAAAACACTGTCAAAATCAACCAGCAATCCAAAGGAAATTCTCACCAGGATGAATGAGATTTTTTATGAAAACGCCCCGAAGGATGTTTTTATCAGTGTCATTTATGGTCTTTTTGATAAAGAAAACAATCAACTTGTTTTCGCACGGGCCGGACACAATCCGGTGATCGTTCGCAAAAAGATGGCCAAAAAACCGGAGTTTCTGAAACCAAACGGATTGGCAATCGGTCTGGAAAAAGGTCAGTTATTCTCACAAACAATTGAAGAAGCCACCATCCCCATGGAAAAAGATGACATTTTCGTATTCTTTACCGATGGTGTTTCAGAGGCCATGAACAACAATGGCGATGAGTTTGGTGAAGAGAGGCTTCAACAAATTATCAGTCAAAACGGTCAATGTTCTGCAGACGACCTCCTCAACAAGATAACACGGGAAGTCAAAAAATTTGCGGGTAAAGCCAAGCAGCACGATGATATTACTATGGTTGTGGTTAAGGTGGGGGGTAAGTAACAATGCTAAAGTGTTGCATATGCTAAAAGTCGTTGGAGTTTTGGATGAATAGAGCAATAGAGTCAAGATAAAGGCCTGGGGTTATATTCCCGGCCTTTACTTTTTTTCAAAAAAGAAATAAAAATCATCACCGCTCCCGAATTTCGATATTCCCACCGGAAGACCTCAAGGTCACCAACTTACCGCCGCCGTTTATTTCACCGCGCAAAGAACTTTTGCCGAAAGTGCCTCTGACCGTCAAGGGTAGATCCGAGTAAACGCGCCCGCCGGAAGTTGAGGCATCGATATCTGCTCGGAAGTCAGGAGGGACTTCGAGTGTAATCCCGCCGCCGGAAGTGTGCAAATCCATCGGTTTATCGATCTGCTTGAGCAATTCTGCCAGAATCGAGCCGCCCGAGGTCTTGGCGGTGAGGTTGCCGTTTATGTTTCTCAATCGTAACCCGCCACCGGAGCTGCGTGCTTTTAAGTCTCCGTTCACGCCGTCGACAGAGATAGAACCTCCGGAGGTTTTTGCATCCAGCGAACCACCGATTTCTCCTAGTCTAATGCCACCACCAGAGGTGTGAATATATGCTTCTCCCGTTGAGCGTTTCAGTGAAATACCGCCGCCAGAAGTTTCCGCACGTACCCGACCGTCAATTTCGCCTATTGAGATACCGCCGCCTGAGGTTTTCAACTCAACCTCTCCGATTAAGTCGGTGACTTTAATTCCGCCACCTGCGGTTCTAACGTCCAGATTGTACTCTTCAGGCACTTGAATTTCATAACGAACGTGCAAGCGATTCCTGCGGTGTGACCGGCGATCAAGCCATTCGCCAATTATTTCGACATCTTTGCCGCGGTGCTCAAAACGAATGTCAAATCGGTCAAACCACTCTTGAGCTTGCTCTTGACTGCGCACATCTGCTTCCAGAAAAACCAGAACTTCAACTTCTTCTCCGGCATGGCTGCGAACCTCGACAGACCCTTTGTCTGAATCCAAATAAAGTGTGCCGCCTTTTTTAACTTTGAAGTTTTTCTCAATGCGCTGCTCAAATTCACCTGCACTTACCTGGCTTACAATCAGCCCAGCAAGAAAAAAGCTTATCAAAATATTTGATTTTTTCATGAATTCCTCCAACTACTTTCTCAGCTTTTTAATATGAATGTCACCATTTACCGTGTAAAGTTCAATGAGATCACCGCCACCGTTGATGTCCCCTTCGCTGCGAATTGATCTGCTGCGTCGATGACGCCGCCTTGACCTTCTCTCTTCTCCGGTGTCCTCAGTGCTCGTCAGTGGAAAATCAGAATAAATATTGTAATCATCCCAGCGATCCGAAATTTCGATTTCGGCTCGAATGGTCGCCGGTAACTTTTCCGGAATGTAGATAACCAACTCACCGCCTGCTGTGCGCAAATCCACACGGTGGTTCTTTTTAAAATCTTCGAGGGTAATTTCAACTGAAATATCCCCGCCGGCTGTTTTTCCCTCAACGCCACCTTTGACATCTTTCAAATCAATGTCGCCGCCGGATGTTGACGTCTTAACACTGCCATTGATCATATCTCCTTTAACATCTCCGCCCGAGGTTGAGGCATCCAACCTGCCGCCGATGTTGCGCAAGTCGATATCACCGCCGGAGGTGTGGACTTCAACATCTCCTTGAGTATTAACCACTTCAATGTCACCGCCGGAGGTGTGCGCTTTAACTTCTCCCCCGACATCTTTAATTTCGATGCTTCCGCCCGAAGTGTGCAAATCAATGCGGTTTTTTGAATTTCTCAGCACAATATCACCACCGGAAGTTTTCGCAACCAACGGTCCACCGATATTCTCAAGCTCAATATCTCCGCCGGAAGTTTTAATTCGAACACTCTTGGTAGAATTTGTCACCTCAATATCGCCGCCGGAGGTATGGGCATCTACTTCGCCATCGATTTCCTCGAGAACAATATCACCACCGGAAGTTTTTAATTTCACATCACCATTTAATCGGCTGACGCTGATATCACCACCCCGGATTTTGATGTCAACCATAAAAACTTTTGGCACGGTCACATCAAACTCACTCTTAATCCAATCCCTCGAGTAATATTCACCGCCAATCTCAATTGTATTTCCGCGTTGCCGATAGTTTGACTTGGACTTTTCAAGAACGGTCCTGGCTTCCTTCTCAGTATAAACATCCATTCTCTTCAGCTCTTTCACGAAAACCTCTTTTTTGTCCCAGGTCGTAATCCGAACATCCCCGCGTACATCAGAAATAATTAATTGTCCACCTTCCTGTACTTTAAAGGTTTTCGTTATTTCCGCAACATAATATCTGCCGCGCTTTGTAAGCTCTTGCGCAAAAACCGAACTGGTTACACAAATTGCAAATAGTAAAAGAATCAACTGCATTGAACGTTTTTTCATTGTTTGTCTCCTTACCGATTTTCGGTATTCTTAATGTTAGGGTTCTGTAGTCTTTCCAGCGCCTTCGATGCTTGCAAGCGAACGAATTCATTGTCATCATCCTGCGAAGCACCCCTGAAAATGGGACGAACATCCGCCTCATCTTCGATTCCACTCAAAGCATTTAAAGCTTCAATCCGAATGGCTGAATTTGTGTCTTTTAATAGTGCGCGAATGAAGGCTCTTTTTATTTTTTCATTCATAGGTAAATTCGTTAAAACGTTAGCCGCTTTCAGACGAACCCCGTCTATTTCATCATTTTGCATCGCGTAAATGAGCGCGTCTTCGAGCTCCTCATCTGAAAAAGATTTTGCGCCGGAGGCTCTCACTGCAGTCAATCGGCGACCCGGGTGCTCCTCCGTCCGAATTGCATGCACCAGCAGTTTACGAATTGCAGGGTCTCCAACATTCCCGTGCAGCGAAACATCCTTGATGCTTTTGTATTGCACGGTAATATTTCCCGACTTGGGATCATATTGAATTAAATCAACACTGGCCATAAACGGCAAACTATTCTCTTCCTGCAACCCAGCCGCAAATTCTCCTTTAAATTGGGTTTCAGTATTAGCAGGTAAAAAAGCAGCCCGGCCGATTAGAATACCAACAATTAAGAAAGCGAGTGCACCGGCCAGTTGGATTCCTGCGCCTCGTTCAGAAATTTTTTCAATAAATCTATCCCACCAGCTCTCGTTGAATTCTGCTTTGCGCTCATCGCGCAGCCGCTCCCGCAAACCGCTTCGCAATTTTGACATCAAAGATTTCGAGGGTTCCAAACTAGCTTTTTCACCCAAGGTATTGTGTAGAGTCCGCGTCGCTTCTAATTGTTCACGGCACCGTCCACAATGGTCGAGATGCGCCTCAAATTCTTCCTTCTCAGCCTTCCCTAATTCGCTGTAAAGATAAAGAGGAATCTGTTTCTCTAAGTGGTTGTTTTGTTTCATAATACTTCCTTATACTTCCTTTAAATTTTGGAATATTCCTTTAACTGCCGCTGCATTTTTTGGGTAGCCCGAAAAAGATAATTTTTAACCGTCCCTTCCGAGCATTTTAATATTTCAGCAATTTCTTTAAGTTTATGTCCATGGTAGTGGCGCAGTATAAAAACAGTTTTTTGCTTAGGTGATAACTGTTGCAAAGCTGCTTCGATTTCCCTGGACAATTCCAGGTTCAGAAAAGACTCCTCCGGGTTTTGCTCTTCAGACTTGACACTCTTTTTCCAGTTTTCATCTCCATTTTGAAATTCCCTGTCAATAGAATAAGCTTTCAGACGACGTCTCTTTTTATTAAAATTTATGCAATAATTCACTACGACCCGGTAAAGCCAGGTAGAAAATTCGCTCTTGAATTTAAACCGATGTAGATTTTTATAAACCCGCACCAACACTTCCTGGTAAATATCCTCAGCGTCCTGAGTGTTATTTACCATGTTGTAAGCAAGCTGCAAAACCTGCCTGTCATAATTTTTTACAAGTGATTCAAATGCCAAAATATTGCCTCTTTGGGCTTTCTTGATTAAAGCTTTTTCGTCATGACTCATCGTTCAATTTCATTAGACCGGAAAAATCAAAAATGGTTTGCATGAATGCGCCAAAAAGCACTTGCATTTTGCCATAGAAATAAGGAAATTATTTTTGAATTATTCAAGGATTATCATCATCACTGTTGGGGCGATTGGGTGAATCGCTCTTACGGTTAACTCAAATCAATCAAAATCTTGTTTAAATCAAACTACATCGCCATCGCAGGCAATATCGGGGTTGGCAAAACAACACTCACCAAACTCCTTAAAGAAAGATTTGGCTGGCAAATTTTCTGTGAACCGGAAGTAAAAAATCCTTACCTCGAGGACTTTTATGAGGACATGCGGCGCTGGGCTTACCACTCACAAATCTTTTTTCTTACCGAACGATTTAAAGATCATCTGCGAATTCAAAAGAGTGAAAAACCGTGCGTGCAGGACCGAACGATCTATGAAGACGCCGAGATTTTTGTAGAAAATCTTTACTCGCGTGAACTGATGCCGGAGAGGGATTACCAATCTTATCGAAATTTGTATGAAGCAATGGCCGAATCTTTGCAAAATCCGGGGCTGGTCGTTTACTTGAAAGCCTCAACCTGGACGCTCATCAGCCGGATTCGCAAGCGCGGTCGCAGCTACGAACGCGATATCGACCGGGAGTATTTGGCACAGTTGAATATCGGCTATGACAACTGGATTAAAAAAATCTCAGAGGGTTGGAATGTCCTTGTAATCGATACCGACAATTATGACATTGACCGGGATGTGGATTGGTTGGAAGGAATTTTGGAGGAGATTCGGGAGAAAGTGAGAAATAAAAATTAGCTGATTTTATTGAAAACCAGCGGATAAGTCACCGTCACCGTTCCTTGGTCAATGGCTTCGTATTTCCACTTACGGACGAAGTTCAAAATCTCGCGTTCGAATTCGGGCTTGTTCAGACTCGAAGAAAGAAGCTTGATACTCGAAACAGCGCCGCTTGCTGCAATTACCACTTCCACCACCATTTTCCCGCCCAGGTCAGGATTGTGCTTCAAATACTTGTTGTAAATATAAGTCAATCGTCCGGTGTAATTCAGCATGACCCTCCGCACAGAATCTTCGGAGCGCTTGCCGAGACCGGTGCCGGTGCCGGTCAGGCTGCCAATTCTATCCACGCTAATCCGGCCTTTTTCGCCAAATGACACCGATTCAACTTGATCTAGGTTACCGAGAATATCTTCAATCCCCCCACCTGCCTCACTTGCTGCAATCAGGTCGTTTAAATCATCGCCTGCTTTGCCGTTGCCGGGACTCCTGCCGATTTGCAGAGCGGTCGTTGACATCACTTCGTCCAGTTCTTTCACGAGGCCTTTGTCCAGTAAAAAATCGGCCAGTGGACTGGACTGCTCTGTTCCGCCGACGCCTGTCAGCAAGCCAAGAATCCCCTGTCTTTCAGGTGGGGCTTCGCTGCCTTTTTTAGCTTTGCTTGCAATGTCAGTTTCTTCAGCATCTTCACGACCGCGTCTAACAGTGGAATCTTCGTCTATAAAACCAACCGGTCTGTTTTTGACGATAATTTTTGCAAGTCTTTCAGGCACCCTGATTGCATTAACTTGAGTTGTAATATCCGTCGGCAACGTATTCATATATCTTAGGATGAATACGTGCAGAACGATCATTAAAATCAAGATGATTTTAAAGGGCAAATCTCGGCCTAAATCCTTAAATGTCGCATAAATCCATGAATAGCCTTTGAACTTCGGGAGAGTTTGTGCCGCTTCCTGAGTACCGTCGACAAACTGAAAGGTAATTTTAGCATCGCCGGCGACAATAATCCCTTTTTTACCTTCAGTAATTGGATAAGTAAAACTATCTTTTTTTAGTGGGAGCAATTGATGGGCGATCATGTCGTGGAAAGATAACCTTGATTCCCCGGCATGAACTTCTCCCCGCATATGCTTATTAAAATTCAGCTGGAAGTGATTATTTTTTCTCGTAAACAAGTCATGTCGTTTAGGGAAATGTTCACCGTAAATAGTGACATCGTTGTTGGGATGCTGGCCAATAGTGAGGCGGTCTCGTTTTCTCAGCCGCCTGTGGCTGACTTTACCGGACTGCTCTATTTTTACCAGAAGTTGTTTAACCGATTTAGCCATTTAAATTTTAGCTTTGCTCCGCCTGATTTACCACTAACAACATATCGTTAAACCCCACCTGACCGCAGGTGAACATAATCTTCTTTAAAAGACCGAACGGAATGTCCTTATCTCCCTGGATCGCTATATTCCCCTTAAAACGCATGTTTGCGTTCAACTGCGCTAGATCTTCGGTAAAGGCACGAATTTGCTGGAGTTGCGTTTTCAGAGGATTGATAATGTTTCCTTGCTGATTTAATACTGTCGCGACTTTCTCAACCGGTGTGCCGTCCAGGATAATCCATTCGTTTGTCACCACCAGGATGGGAGCCGCTTTTGGAGGTGTCTGAGCCGTGGATTCCGGGAGGTGTAAATCCCTGGCCACGCTCATGATCTCGCCCTCCACAGAAAAACTCTTCAGGAGGAAAACCAACAGAATCGTAAACATGTCGATCATCGAAGTCAACCGCAAAGTAAAAGAACTGATCGACTTCGACCTGCGTGGTTTTACGATAAATAAATGATCGTTTTCTTCTTCAAAATTGAAATACATTTTTAACCTGAAATTGAAATATTAAAAAAGCCGTTCTCCCGGCAGCGATCCATGACTTTGATGATCGTATCATATTTAATCGAAAGGTGCGGTGCTAAAATAATGTCTTCTGTTTGCACGTGTCTTTCTTTGATTTTCTGCAGCTTCTCAACTAGGGTTTGAAAATCAAAATTAGCTTCTTTTTTTATAATGAACGGGATCTTCATCCCTTTGGTTTTTAATTCGAAGCCCTTTTCGGAAATTGCCAAAATTGTAACCACGGGATTATTTAGCGGTTTTTGCGCTTCACCGGCCTGAGTAGAAGTCGGCAGTGAAAACTCTAAAATTGATAATTTCACAAAAACTGCGGTTAAGAGCAAGAATGGCACTAAAATCAAGAATATGTTCATCACCGGTGTGATATTGAGCTCAGCTTCCTCGTAGCGGTTTTCTCGATGCAGAGCCTTTTTCAGATTCATAATTAGGCCTTCGCGCCAATCAGACGTTGGTAAATTCGGGCAATGTTTTCATTGATCTCATCGATAATCGAATTGGTCTTCGATTGGATGTAAGAGTGGAAAACCATGCTTGGAATGGCGACCATCAAACCAAATGCGGTCGTGTTCATAGCAACGGAAATACCCGCGGAAAGCAGCGCCGCTTTTTGAGACGAATCGGCATCAGCGACAGCCTGAAAGGATTGAATCAATCCGACAATGGTCCCGAGCAATCCGAGCAGAGTTGCGACATTGGCGATCATGGAAAGATAATGAGTCCGTTTTTCCAGTTTTGGAATTTCAGACATTGCGGCAAGCTCGAAAGCGCTTTGAATCTCTTTCGGCCCTTTATTGTATTCCTGCAGTCCCGCTTTGGTAATGGTCGGCAAGGCGGCATTGGAAATCATGCACAAGTCAACTGCGCTCGAAACCTTTCCGCTCTGTATGAATTCGATGATTTTATTAACAAATTTCGTTGTATCAATGCGATTTTTCACATTGATAAAAATAAATCGCTCAACGATAATTGCCAGACCAATAATCAAAGTTGCAAGGATGACGTACATAAAAGGTCCGCCGGTTTTAAAGGCAAGATTAATGTATTCCAATTTTGATACCTCCTGTTTTAATTGTTAAATCTTCTCTTCAGAAAAAAAATTCAAAATCTCAAATTCAAATGAATACAAAACTTTTCTTCAATCACTACCTTTAATTTTATATTTTTTGGCCATTTGAATTTGTGTAGGAATTCGGATTTGGTGTTTCGGATTTGCTTTGATCGCCTGACTTGAAGTTTACCTTCCCGGTTTCACAATCTCTTTTCGAATTTGATCAATTTCAATCTTGCGGAAAATCTCTTTAAAAAACGACCGATCGATTTGAATGTCGTCCACAGTCGGGTTTTTGCCCGGAATGATAAACACGGTCTGCGGCTTTTCGATCCTCCCTAAAATCTCAATTTTATCAAGAAATATCTTTACATCTGATTTCTTAGTTTCCAAATCGAGAGCAACGGCTTTTTGAATACTATCTTGTTTCACAGTAACTTCTTGCGCAAAGGAAGGCATTGCTACCAACCCCATCAAAATAAAAACGAAAACCATAGATAATTTTATTTGCAAAGAACGTCTGTTCAAGAACCGGCCTCCTGACTTAATTTCACTTGAGTAACTCCGAGCTCGGTGCTTAACGCCTCAACTCGTTTTTTACTCTCCAAAACCCAATTATTTTTAATGTTGTTTTCCGCCGCTTGTTTTAAGTTTGCCTGATAGGCTTCAAGTGCTTTTTCTTTAAAAGGTACAACCGTTTTCCATAATTTGTCATCATATTTTTTCAAATCTTCGCCGGATAAACCTCTGGGACGCGGTGATTTAAACACGGCATCGGCGAAAGCCTCAAAGGTCGCGCCTATTTTATAGGATGAAGCTGTCGTCCAATCCGCTACTTTAAATTTAGCAGCTTCGGTGTAGGCTTTGATCGCTTTTGTAAACGCCAACCTTTTTCGTTTGAGATTCCGTTTCAGGGGAGGTTTGAGCTTGATTTTATCAAAAGATTTGAAAGAAATTTCAGCAATCATGAACTGCGCGTTGGCCGGAATATAACTTTCCACGGCGATATTTTGCCCAACAAATTTTTTATGAGCATCGATCACAAATCCAAAATCTATTAATGCAATTTCATTCAAGTTTTGATTATAAGCAATTTCGCCTCGTCTGAAAGCGGCTTCCATATAGCGATCAGGGTCATCCGCATAACTGATGGTGTATTCCTGAAAATAGCTTCTGGCTCTATCGAAATCACCGACGTTTTCATAACATTTGGCCGCAAAAAACAAGCTCTTTGCAGCGTACCTCGAGTTTTGATCGTGTTTATACAAGGCTAAATAGTTCGTCGCGGCTCGCTGCCAATTTTCAAGATCTTCGCTTAAAACGCCCGCTTTAAAAAAGGATTCATCAATAAGCTGCGACTCAGAAAATTGCAGCGACATCATTTCGTAGAGTTCGATAGCTTTATTTTTATTACCAAGATTTTCATATTGCAGTGCAGCTTCAAATAATGCTCGTTCTGCGATTGCCGGATCTGCGGTCAAGCTTGAGATTTTCTCGAACTCTCTTGCGGCAAGAGTACTGTCCCCGTTTTGCAAATGCATCTCAGCGTTTTTGAATCTCGATGAGGCAATCATTTTGTTCGCTTTAGAAACATACTGTGAAGAATCCGGAAATAGCCGGACAACGGTCTGAAACAATGAATCTGCCTGTAAATAATTCTCCTGTTTAAAATCGCATTGAGCCATCATCATGTAGGCCTGTGGCACCAAAGGATTCGAAGGCGAATGGTCCACAACTTTTCGGTAGACCTCCCTTGCCAAAGAAACGTACTCAAGCTCGTAGAGAATTTGAGCATAATTCATTAAAACCTCGGGGAGCTTGGGACTCCCGGAATGGAACAGGTAAAAATCGTTGCAGGCTTGCAGTAACTGCGCCTGGTTGCTACTTAAAACATCTATTACATCTAATTTTTCTAGCGACTTACCGAGAAAGTTGAACAGGAAAAATTCCTTCGAATCGACTATTCCGTCATTATGCAGGAGATGATTATAAGCGAGCACACGGTTGTAAGCTGAGGTATCGCGAAATTCCGAATCGGGATATTTTAAGATTAAATCGTAGTAAGACTCGGCGGCCTCAACGAACTTTCCAATTTCGTAAAAACATTCAGCGAGGTAAAATTGTACTTTGTGGGCTCTTTCAGAGGACTCAAATTTTTCAATGAATTCTTTATATTTATTAATCGCCAACTCATAAGCTGCACTCTTTTCAGATTGCCGCGCTCTTTCATGGGCTTCGGAACCGAGAGTGTACAAAAACTCCTCAGCAATGTCTAAGATTTCCTGCCGAACTTCGCCCTTCGGAATTTGCTTTAACCACGGACTGCCCGGACCATACTGGTCAACTAATTTTTCTCTTTCTGCGTCAGCCCTGCCTTTTGCACCGGCTAATTCATAATTATCAACAATTGTTTTCTGGAATATTGCTGCTTTTGGTTTATTCGGATAAAAACCAATAAGAACATTCAGAGTTTCGATGGCATCTTCATAAAAATTTCGCTTTTGGAAAATCTCCGCCAGATGCAGCAATATCTGTTCTGTGAAATCTTTATCTTTATATTCCTTTAAGAATTCACCCGCCTTAGCAGCGCCACCAAATTCAGCAAAATTAATTGAGACATTCTTGATGGCTTCACTGCGTAAATCAGCCTTTGTTTTTCCCAGTTCGGTTTCAAGGCGTTCTAATAATTCCGAGTCCTCAATCAGAAATAAAAACGTTGCGATGGATTGAGAAAAATCGTCCACGTTGTAGTAGCACCATCCCAATTTATACAACGCCATATCAAAGTATGGACTGTCCCAACTGTTCAGGAGACGGTCGTAATAAACGACTGCTTTATTATATACTTTTTTTTCAAAATAGTGCTCGCCCAATCGAAAATAGGACTCCTCGAGAAGCTGCTTGTCATTTGTTTCTTCGGCGAGTTGATCAAAATACTCCATGGCCTTCTTTTCACTTCCCGCTTCAAGCCGGCAATAAGCAATTCTATACATGACTTTGTCGCGAAAGCCGACATTTGGAAATTTTTGCAGCAACTCCTCAGCCAGTTTAATGGCAGCCCTGTAATCGATTCGCGGAAGGCCAGGCTCCTTTTTCAGCAGCCCTTTTTCAAAATTCTTCTCCTCTTCTTCAAAAACCAGCATCTCCCGTTGGAATTTTAGGACCGAACGTTTTGCGTAAAGCTCGACAAGCTGGAACATGACGTTCGGGGTAAAATTACTTTCAGGATACTTGGCAAGCAGCTCCTCAGACCCTTTTATAGCTTCGGTTAAATTACGAAACTGCTTAATGTCCTGGCCGGGAGATTCCTGGCTGTGCAAAGTGGAAAAAAATAAAACAAAGCTCAAAATCAGGAAGCAGACAACTGAGATTTTATGATTTTCAAGAATCATATTAGACGGTTTTCAAAATTTCTATTTAGTAGAATTCGCCGCATCAGTAACGGAACTCACCAGAAGTTCCGGGGTTAGCCCTCCCGAAGTGTGGCCACTTTCCTAGCTTTCATTGAGGGACGGTTTTCAAAAAAAGTGCTCTGGCTTTGCCATAATCAGCATAAGCCCGCCAGTCCCTGTTGATTTGGTCTTTATCAATCTGCTTTTTCAGACTTAGTAAAGAGTTTTTCAGGGTCTCAAAATTTCGACGTTCTTTCCCAAGGGTTTCATATAATGCCTGGCTTTTCTCTTCCATCTCCTTTTGGTCTACCGAGATAAAATCCATTGAACCGTTGCTTGTAGTAGTGAGCGTCCTTTCAAGTAAAAGCCGTGATTCCAAAACGAGCAACTCTGAATTCAGTTCCTCCAATAGCTTTTCTTGAATTACCAACTCCTGACTCGATTGCTCAAGCTTGGCTGCGTAATCAGTTGGTTTTGGCTTTTTCTTAGTTATTTCGTTGTACTCCTTAACCGCAAAATCATAATAGCCGAGTTTCAAATAACATTGACCAATTACAAAGTGAGCTTCTTCCAGGTTAAAGTAACTTGGATAATTTGTCACAAGGCCGCTTAGAGCGCTTAGTGTAGCCTGGTAATCCTGTAACTTTAGCGCCGACCAACCGATTGCCAAAAGAACTTCCGGATAATCATAAAACTCCGGCGAAATAACCCGCAAAAAATCAAGTGCTTTTTTATAACTTGATAACTCAAAATAAATATAACCTACCGTCAACCGGGCAGAATTAATTAATTCCCGACGTTCAGGAGTCTTAGCAGAAACCTGTGTGACGGTTATGAAATTGGTTAAGGCTTCTCTTATATTTTTTTTTTTAAGTTCATGAGGGCGACTGAGTACAACCCGAATGGATAAAAATTGCTCTTTTGTTTGATTCGGTTCAAAATATTTAACGATAGATTGTAATCTTCCAGTAGAAAATAAGTTTGTCCGGCATAATAGCGTGATTCGTCAATTCCTTTTTGATCAGAGTAATGTGATTCAAGGGCTTTGTAAAATTTTAGACTTGTCTGGTAATCCTTTTTTTGGTAGCAAACTTTTTGCAGTCCAAGAATGGCCTCCGCTACCAAAGGCGTTTTCGAATAGGTTTTTAGCAAATGCCGCAGCATCTTATCCGCGCTTTCATACATCCTCATTTCATAAAAGCAATTTGCCAGCAGATATGTTACTTCGTCGGATTTTGTAAACTCCGGATGAAAATCGAGAACCGCGAGCAAATCAACCGCACTTGTCCGATACACTTTCTGTTTAAATTTCTTGGCTGCGGATTTGTGCAGTTTCTTGGCAGCATCTTCGAGCTCCTCGCTCGTCATCTCTTGTTGAATAATTGAGACCGCAAATGTCTTATTGGAATCCAGTGCTGCAATTTGGAAAGCAAAGGAATTACCGGCAGTACAAAAAATAACTCCCAGAAAGCAGAAGCCCGGGATGTGGAAGTTTTGGCGACAGAATTCCATATATCTTTTATTTATTTTTTTTAGTTCCTTTTTCTAAGCTCTTACGCTTTTCATTTAAATTCTGATCAACATTTTGTCTTTTTTTCTTGAGAGCTTCCAGTGCTTTGCTCTCTTTTTTGCGATCGATTTTTGTTTCTTTGGCGGCGTAACCGTGAACTTTGTCCATTTTAAAATGATAGGTTAATCCGGTAATGATTTTCCAGTCGGCATATTTATGAACCGGCCCTGGGTAACTTTCCAAACCGCGGCTCAAACCAATATCCAAACCAAAATCAACAATAAGGTTAAGCGGCCCTAAAAATTTAAACCCCTGGGTTAGCCTCATAGAGTTGTCACCAAATTTAATAGCGTTATTGTTTAAAAAAAATTCTCCTGTATATTCAGTATAAATTATAAAAGGGGATGCGGAAAACTTAAACCCAAACCCAAAAAGAACTTGATCTGTATCACCCTTAGACAGTAGAGTTTCAATATTGTGATCCAAATAACCGAAATTTGCGTGTATCTTAAGCGGGAGTTTTCCGAAAGAATTAGTCAAATCAAAAGAGAGCAACCCCATGATCCCCCAGGCAACTTGATCTGAAGAATATGGCTCAAGTGGTGCATTGTGCTGAAGCGCGGTTGGTAGAATAAACAATCCTCTCAATCCGGCCGAGAATCGTGAACTTGCCAGGGGCAAGCGCCATTTAATTCCCAATTGTGTATCGCCTGGCGGCCCCCAATTGTGTTTTTGATCGTCTTGATAAGGGACAACCAGCGCCGTCAGTTCTACGTTGTTGGTGACTCCGTAGGTCAAACCCAGGTTTAAAGTCTGATCTTTTCCCAAACTTCTAAAAAATGACAGATAAGACCAATTCAGGAAAATCGAGCCTGCCTGGATGGTCTGCGCGGAAAAAACCCGAAACATGCCACGTCCGCCGGCAAAGGTTGTTTGCGAAAACGCTGGAGCCACTAGTGTAAAAATTACAAAACTTGTTGAAAAAATTCGAAAAAGAAAACGCATATAATATAGAAAAAGAAATTTCGTTTAAAGAATCCTTAAGACATTGGTGGAAAGTGTATCAATATACATGCCAGGAATGATTTACGAGAACCTTTTTTCCAAAATTCCTGCAAGCGGATAAGTGATACAAACCACTAAAATACCGGCAATTGGATCGACTGCATAATGATACTGCAAATAGACAACTGACACCGTCAAAGCCAGAGTTAGCGGGAGAAGGGTCAAGCCCAGCCACTTTTTAAAACGAAACATATAAATCAAGACGACCCATACTGCGGCCACGTGTGAACTGGGAAAGGCAGCTCCTGAAATCGAAGCGGCGTCTTGAATGGATTTAACGAATTTATCGAATATAAAAACATACTCGCGATCTAAATGCAAAGATGCCAGGGTTTCATGCGGTCCTCGGGCGCCCAAAAACAAGTATAAAAAATAGCAAGTCAACAAGGTGAAAGATAATCTGAAAACGAAAGAAAAATAAAGAGATTTATCTTTTTGAAAATATAAAGTGAAGCCCGAAATCGGAAAGAGAATGTAGTAAGACCAATATGAAAATGCCATCAATTCCGTTAACCAGGGCCGGTAAAATTGCTGCACCCAAACTGTTGGATGAGTCCCAAAAACTATTAAATCCCAGTTGATTAAATGAGATTCCAGCCAGAACGGGAATAGTATATTGATAACAAGCGCTATTTCCTTAAACACAAACGTGAAAATAAAAAAAGGGTAGCAGTCTCGGAAGAACGTTAGGATTTTGGAGGATTTTCTATCGGCGAGCCGAATGTAGTAAATCAAACCCACGATAAATGCAAAATTGCCCAAGACAAAAAACGGCCAATTTTCAACCCCTTGATGGAAAAAAATCAGAAGAATTGCTACAGCGCTAAGGTGTATACTGATGGCAATATCGACCAGTCGAAGGTGGCTTAGGAGACGGTGGTTTGAAACACCTTTGTTTTTCTCTGCAGGTTTCGCACTTTCGGCTTCAGAACTTCTTTCAACAAACATAAATTTGAAGGCAGACAGTTGATTATCTTGCTAATTTAAAGCTCTAATTTTACAAAAAGTTAGAGTAAAATGCAAGGTGAATGTTGTCTGAATCCTGTGCTGAAAACTTTAGGAATGAGGTTGAATGCGGATTACAACAAATGTGGAAATGAGATGGCTTTCATTTTCCTTAATTCTGGAAAAGAATGGTAGACAGTATATCGAGTTTACTCAATCACTTCAAACTTTTCAAAGCATTGGTAGCCAAATTGGCTTGCCGCTTTTATTTGATCGGGAGCGCCATACCAGGTTTCGAACCCCTCCTGCTTTGCTTTCCACTCACAGTCCCAATTGAAAGAAATTTTTGTCTGGTTGGGGCCAAAAGTAAGCGTGCCAACATACCCTGAACAGGAAGAAGCCCCCTGAATATCAACTTCGCTAATTTGCTCATTCCGATACGCTTCCAGGAGTTTCATCAGGACTCGCTGAACTTTGACTTTCGGAGAGCCAAGGGAATATTTAATCAACTGCGCTTCTCTGCCATCGGCAAAATCTTGAACGGCATTCTTAAAGGCATCTGAGGCCTTGCTGTTTTCTAAAAGGGTTTTTAACTTAGTCTCACTCATCTTCCACAGGTTCATTTGGGTTAAGACTTTCCATAAACCGGAATCACTGCACCGTTAATATCGCCGGCCGCCTCAGAACATAAAAACAAAATAGTTTCTGCAATCATTTCCGGTTTCACCCAGTTATCAAAAATGGCAGCCGGCATGGCATTGCGGTTGTCAGAAGTATCGATGATACTCGGAATAACCACATTGGCGGTGATATTCTGCTCGCGCCCCTCTTCCGCCAAAGCTTCGGTAAAATTAATCAAACCGGCTTTTGAAGCGGAGTAGGCAGACATTCCGGAAACCGCCTTTACGCCGCCTTTGGCGCCAATTGTAATAATTCTACCTGATTTTTGTTTGATCATGACCGGCAAAATATTTCGGCAATTGAAAAATACCGATTTCAAATTCAGGTTCATCATCTTATCCCATTGCTCTTCGCTTGTTTCAACAATGGAGACGCCGCCCAAAAATCCGCCGACCAGGTTAACTAATATATCGATTCTTCCATGATTTTCTAAAACTTCTTTGACCATTTTTTGAACACTTGCCTCATTCAGAACATCAGTCTTGATTGCAACCAACTCCTGAGTTACTTTCGATTTAAGTGTTTCAAGACTCGATTCTCTGCTGTACAACGCCACAACTTTAGCTCCGGCAGCGAAGAGGGTTTGTGTAACTGCCGTACCGAGTGCACCGGTACTCCCGGAAATGACCGCTACTTTATCTTTAAGATTCATCGAAGGTTGATTACTTTAAATTAATGCCTACGAATGTCATTTCAATGGATGAGGCCACTCCCGCTACCGCTAATCATTTGGCTCTTGAAGCAGGGTCAAAATATTGCCGTCCGGATCTCGAAAATGAATCATGAGACCTCCCCAAAACTGCCTTACGGGAGGGTGCGTAAATTCAACTCCTTTCCCTTGTAACTTTCGATAGGTTTCAGCAATATCTGATACAGCGAACGATAGACCAACAAACCGGCCTACCAGTTCTTGCGCTTCAGCTTCATTTGGATAGAACTGTTCTAAAACAAATTTTGTTTCACCAGTCAAGAATGAAGCCAGCAGCCCTTTTCAGCCACCATACGCTTCTAAATCAAATCCAAAAATATTGACAAAAAAATCTTTTGAACGATGAAAATCTGTGGTAAAGATCCGCACAGCGCTGATCTTGTAAGGAATATCATCCTTCATTTTTCAGCTAACAAAACTTTCTCAACAAACAACGGTAAAAGCCGGTAAGTTTCCCTGGATTCTCGATATGAGTTTCTAATCAAGTCAGCATCCATGCGGGTTTTTTCATTTGTATATTGGTCAATATAAATTTCAAAGCGCTCGCGGTTTTGTGCCATGGTTAACTCGGGATGGAATTGCGTCGCATAAATTGGTTTGTTTTCGATTTTATAAGCTTGACAAGGCGCTTTAGCGCTAAATGCCAGATTCACAGCTCCGTTTGGCAGTTTTTCAGCCCGATCCTTATGTCCAACTTGACCGTAAAATCGTTGTGGCAATTGGCCAAACACCGGATCAGATTTTCCCTCATCCGTCAACTGCATTTCATAAGTTCCCACTTCTGCATTCTTGGCATCCCGGATCACGTTTCCTCCCAACGCTTGACACAAAGCCTGAAATCCAAAGCAAGATGCAAACATCGGAAAGCCTGCCTCACAAACATCACCAAGAAATTCAAATAATGGTTTAAGAAAGGAATGTCCATCCATTACCCCAAAATCTCCAGAGCCGCCTACTAATATCGCATCGGTTTGTTCGAATAGCTTTGTCTGGGGTAATTCTTCGAGAAGATTTACGTCGGTTACAATAGAACCGGGAGAGTTCAGGGCTTGATAAAAGCACTGAATTTCCTGTTCACGCATGGGATCCTGAGGATTGCGGCATTGGATGAGCGTAAATCTCAGGTTCTCCATCCCGGGGCGGATTAAAGCGACTCTTCCAGAATACGTCGTTTTTCTTGGCGGGAAGTGCGAGAGGAGGTTGTTGCCCCATAAGCGTATTGTTTGAAATACTCAATTCTTTGTGCCAATTCGAGCGGCACAATTTTTCGAACACGCTTCTTTTTAAATCCGGAATTGACTTCCTCAGAACTGATGATCCCTGACCAGATCAAATTCTTCTCTAATGCTTTTAACATAAGTGGTTTCAGCGCTTCGTCGCGAAGATCCATAAGCTCACTTACCAATAAGCCAATAAATTCAGAATCTTCGTTTTCCGATTTCAAAAGTTCTGTAAATATCTCAGAAACGGTACGCTTCTTCGCTTGGAAATTCAAAGCAATTTGAATCAATGCAGTACAAACTGCAAGCCGGGCAAAGCAGTTGTGTTCTTTATTTAGGACGAACCCTTGCAACTTTTCTAACTGATTCTGGCCCAGCAAATAAACGATTTCCCAAATATCTTCATTTAGAAAATCGTGAAGCCAGTAATCCAAAGTTTCCTGCTTTTGTGAGAAAAATTCCAAAATGGCGTCAAGGGAATCTTCCGAACGCAGGTGGGCTAATAAATAAAGTGAATAAGCAGGTACAAACCGGCCCGGGTTTCCGGGTATTTTCAAATCAATTCCAGTGCTCTTACTTGCAGCATCCTTTAGAATGCGTTCTAAATGTGGAACCGTTTGAGAACCAAAAGATAAAATTTCATCAATTTGACTCTCATCGATCCATTTATCATTTAAACGAAACTTTTTGACAATCTGGTCTATGTTAAGTTTTCCACCCTGTTTCATTTGGCCTCCAATCCTTGTACAATCAAGGCATCTACCTTCATAAAACGACTAAACTTATCCGTGCCAATTGGTAAGATAAACTTGCAGTAGTATTTGATTCCTCAAAATTGAGTTCGAATCGGTGCTCGATCAAAGAAGCGGGTGCAAAAATGATGCGGTAAGTTCTATTAATGAGTATCTCATATTTAAAATAAAGCTTGCCTTTAATAATGTCAAGTGATTTTATTCGCACCTTTGTATCAAAAAAACTCAATCCGTCTCAAAGTTAAACAGTATATACTGTAAAGAAAACGGAATTGCAGAAAAATGATACACATAATGGCATTTATTTAATGAAAATTACAACTCTTTCACCACTCAAATTTCCAGATGACGTCCAGTGCGGAATTTTCTCTTCCTTCAGTAGAAGCCTGTAAAAATAGGTTGATCAATCGAATTTTTAGCGGGATTTCATATTCCAGCTCAACTCGCCGATTGCCTTCAGTGCTGAAATCCTGGCTGACGCTCACAAACACTTCCGGAGTCAAATATTTGCCGACCCGGACTTTTGTATCTTTCCAGTCTTTACCGCGCTCGAACTGAATGACATCCAAATCTAATTTTTGACCTATCGTACCGGTCAATCTTCCTATCGCCTGTCGGGTCAGGATTCCCGAAACACCTGCACTTTGGCCCGCTGTCAGGTCGTCGAATTTTTGGCCAAATAATAAAACTGAGATTATATCTTCCTGTTCCGCCTCCTGACCATCCAACTCAAATCTGAATGCGGGTAAATTTAAAGTCCCGGAAACCAAAACTTTAAATTCGTGTATCTCGGAATCCTGCCCGGAATCATCTCTAAATTCATGTACTGCCTCGATTGAAACATCCGGATCGGGTTCGGGTTGGCCTTTAAAAACAATCTCCCCTTCTTCAATTTGAAATCTTCGCCCAAGCAATTGATAAAACCCGCGAACGGTCGAAAGTGAACCAAATAAGACAATATCCTGGCCTTCTTTTGTAGCCGTTAGAGCTCCATTGATTTCAATGTTGACGTCATTGCTGCGTATCCAGGCATTTCTCGGGAAACGAATGGTTATTTCACCGCGTGAACTCTTGAAAAGCGGCAGCTCGGTTATGCTGGTTTCGGTTTTCTGAAATGTTTTTTGAAATTGTAAAGCGCCCGTTGAGTCAAATTCAGTCGAACCTTCTGAAATTACAAAAAACGGTTTTCCTGTGAGCAGGACTGCTGTGTCTTCTTCAAACCATTCCTCATAATTAATTCTCGCTTGATCCATAGTGAGGTCTCCGGAAAACTGTGGAGATTGAATGCTTCCTGAAAGGGCAATTTCCCCGCTGACTCTGGCTTTCATTTTCTTGTTATTCATTAACTGAAAATTTTCAAGTTTAAACTTTGCCACGAAATTTTCCAGATTATATTCAGAGACAGAAAGAGCGCCCTCGATAATTTTCAAAACGCCATCGCCTGAGCGCATCCTGAAATCCCGAAGTATTGCTTTTTTGTCTTGTAAAAGCAAAACAACATTTACCTTTCTATATTTTGTGCCCATCTCCGGCACTGCAAATTCGCCATTAATTAATCGGATGGGGCCGGCGCCTTTCAGATCGTTTAGAGTGTTACTAATAACAACATCGGCGATCAGTTTGCCTTTAATATTTGTCACACCCGGAGTAAAGGCCTGGAAAAGCGACAGGTCAAGCCCCCTGCTGCTAAGCTTGCCCACTAATTGTTCATCCTCAAGAATTTTGTGCTCAAAAGGGTTTAAGGAAAGTAGCATTGGTAACTGGCCGCTCGATTCCATCAAACTGTCATCCTGGGTTTTGGAAAGCTGGCAGCTCCAGTTGAAGGTTCGCTGGTTGTAATCAAACTCGCCGGTAAAACTGTCAAAAGGCACTTTATAATAACTCCCTTTATTTAGTTGTATTTCACCGTGTAGTTTTGGACTGTTTAAAGCTCCCTTTAATTCCAATGCAACATCCAACAAGCCTTCAAAATCACTTTCCTGAACAAATAATGAATCATATCTAGAAATATCAAAATTTGAGATATTGAACTTCAAATCGTTCTGTTTTTCAATATCCAGCTTGCCGGCCAGTGAAATAGTTTGCTCCCCGGAAACGAGATTAAATTGCGAGAAGTCGTATTGAGATCCCTTGATTCGAAGCCCAATGGGTTCGTTTGCGTTCTTCCATGTTTGGTTTAAGTAAGCAATATTCAAGTTATCAAAAATAATATCGGTTTCATCTTCCGCTAATCTTTTCAATTTTCCATTCGTTGCAATTTTAAGTAAATCACTTTGCCTAAGATGGATTTCAAAATGAGAAAGCGAATCCGAGTAACTCAAACTCAAATCCGCAGTTTCTATTTCCAGGCCGGAAGCCGAAACCTCACTTGCCTTACCTTTAAAATCGAAAAAAAATCCAGCTTCTGAAAACAAACCGGAAAAATCACCATTGAATTTTCCAACGGTGATATCATTCGTACCGACTTGCTCCAATTCAAAATTTACGAGTACTTGAAGTGAATCCAGGGGTCCTTTTGCTTGCGCTGCAAAGGTTCCTTTGCCGTGAATAGAATCCAAAGGCAGCGATTCCGAGAGCACGGAAAAATCCGTAAAATCTGCTTTCAGAGCCAGTGAATTATCTTGTTGAAATGAAATATGCCCTTGCGCTGAGATTTTTCCTAAAGGTGAGTCGATGGCAAATTGATTCAAGCTTATGACGCCGTTTTTTAAATCTAATTTAAATCGAGCCGAGTCTATCGGAACATTATTAATCTTCGAAGGCAAAAGCCAGAGATTAGCAAAACCGGACATGGAATCGAAATCCTTGCCCTTGCCTTCTAATTCAACATCAAAGGCCAAGTCACTTGACAAACCATCTATAGGGTAAAAGCGTTCTATGGACAAAGATCGGATCTGACCGCTAAGCAGGTACTCTAAATTTGAGGAATTGTAAACAACCGAACCACTTAATTTACTTTTTGTCTCTTCGGCAAGCGCGTCCAGAGAAAAATCTACAGTATCTTCTTTGACATCAATGTCGAAACCGGACGGCTCAATTTGCATCTGATAAAAACGACTGCTATCCAAATCAACCGAGGCAGAGCCCCGCATTTTTCCCCACTCAATACCCTGACCTTTAACCTGAAATTGCAGATTCAGGTCGCTCTCAAGCTTGGGCTGCCTGGTGATTTCGGATAAATTCAGACGTGAGATCTTGCCGGTCAAATCGTATTCGTAAGGCGTCCGCATTGCCTGAATCTTCCCGGCAACATCCACCCTGCCGCTGCCAAGTTCGACAAAAGCCCTTATTTTCAAAGCATCCAGGGGCCCTTCAGCTTCAATCTCAATCCTGGGCCGGCCGTAAAGCTGCAAATCCGGAACGGCGCCTCGAATTTCAGACAACGAAATCGGATGGCCTTTCATTAAAACATTTAAAACCGGATTTTCAAAATTTTTAACGTCAAAATTTGAAGAAAATTTGGAGCCGCCCGTTTCAATTTCAACATCCTTTGCTTGAAAGTTTACAGAATCAAGATTTATTTCGGATTGAATGGTTCGAACGGACAAATCCGGATCAAAAGCTTCAAAGTTCAAATTCTGCAATGAAACTTTCGTTTGGTTCTTCTGCAGCCAGACTCCCAGGTCTAAATCAAAATCTCGAATCTTAGCCGGAACCCGTAATGAAATGTTTTTTAAGGTTTGGATGTCCGCAGCGCCGGCGCGGACTTGAATCGTTGGCGCAACAAGGTGCCAGTCAGTCCCGGAGGCTGTTGTTTCAGTTTCAGTTTCAGTTTTACCAGTGTTCAAAAAACCGGAAAAGTTCCAGGTTGTCTCGTTACGTTGCACCAAATTGAGTTCCGGTGATTCTAAAATAATTTCCCGAATCACAATTCTTTTGAAAAATAGCCCCAAAGGACTGTAATGAAGCAGCACCCTTTTGATTTTTACAAATGGCTTGTTTTCTAAATCAATCGAAAGGTCTTCAATCTGCAGATAGGTAAACAAATTTCCTTCAAGCGATTGCACCGTGGTCTTTGAACCAAATTTTGCGTCCAAAGCCGCGATTGCCCTGTTTTTCAGCCAACTTCTAAAAATAGGCGTTTGGGTAAAAATCCCGGCCACGAGAATCAAAACAATAAGTCCGAGGAAAAGAAGAGAAATATATTTGGCTACTTTTTTCATTAAGATGATTGTATTTACTCAAAGCGAATAAAAACCCACCCCTAAATCCCCCTTCGGCAGGCTCAGGGCAGGCTCTCCAAGGAGGGGACTTAATTCCCCTCTTGAGAGGGGTGCCGCGAAGCGGCGGGGTGTGTTAAAACGCCTGCCCGATACTAAAATGAATTTCATAATTCTGGGTGTCGTGCTCTTGCCGATTAACTTTCCAGGCAAAATCGATGCGGATTGGCCCAATAACCGTGTCATATCTTAAGCCGCCGCCAATGGCCGAATGCAAGTTCGAAAAATCGAATCCATTCCATTCCGGCCAGACGTTGCCGAAATCAAGAAACATTACGCCGGAAAATTTTTTATAGATGGTTTTTCTGAGCTCCAGACTTCCTTCAATGATGCTGTTTCCTCCTTCAGGGATTATCTCACCAGTTGAATCCGGACGAACCGGGCCCAAGAGCTGCCGTTGCCACCCCCGTACTGAAAAACTGCCCCCGGAAAAGAAACGTTCTTCGGGCGGTGTTTCCGTTTGCCCTGCGCGCAGTTTCATAGTTCCTGCAAATAATCGCAGCGCCAAAACCTCACCGGGCCGGGACTGGTGATAAATTTTATGCTCGGCCGACAGTTTGATGTATTCAAACTTAGTTTTCAAAAACCTCCCGGCATCTTCAATGAAAAATGTAGAAATCGAGCCACGGGTCGGCGAGAACAAAGCATTTGTGGTGCTGCGCCGAAATCCAAGCTTTAAAACAGATTTGCTATATAAATCTTCAACTTCCGGTACAATGGTTGTGCCCTTTAAATCTACTGTGTCACGCTCAACCCTGGTTGATACAAACAGGTTTGTTTTTGGTGTGATTTGCCGATTGATACCGATTTCAATACCGATACGGCGGGCCTTGAAACTTAATTCATCTTGAATAATGAAGAACGGTTTGATAATTAAATCATTCTGGTTATCCAGAAAATAAGGCTGGCTAAGCTCCAGCTCCAGTTCAACAGGCAGAAGCCGGGTTGAATGTTTTGCTTTGGCTCTTAAAATTCTGGCTCCACCCAAAAAATTCCTGTGGCGCCACTGCAAAAATGTCCGGAATCTTTCTTCAGAGCCATAACCGGCTCCAAATTTGAGCGTGCGCAAAACCGACTCTTTAACCCGAACCTCGATCGGAACTTTACTGGGTTGTTGTTCGAGGTTGGTTGCTCTCAGACTGACAAATTGAAAGAGCTCCAACCGGTAAACCTGGCTTTGTGCATTGAGCAGTTTTTTGTGTGCAAACGTTTGCCCGGTTCTAAACCCCAAACCACGACGGATGACACTATTTGAAACGCTGTTATTACCAGTATATTTAATTTCACCAAAAGTACAAAACGGCCCTGGATTGAGCTGCCATTCCAGATTCACCAAATGATTTTTCTTATCCATGATTGGCTTCACCCTGGCCTCAATGTAAGGATAGCCCCGGTTGCTGAAACGTTCCATAATTTTACTGTAATCGGTTTTTAAATCCGACTCACGATAACGTTTACCCTCTTTCAGTTTTACAGTTTTCAGCATTTTTTCAGAGGAAAAATCCTCTTCCGGCTCTTTTGGATAAACAAAAAGCACACTATTTACTTTTGTCTGCTCACCCTCATCGACAAAAATTACCAGTTTAACTTCTTCACGTTTTTCGTTATAATTTATCTGGTAATCCGTGACCCGCGCTTCCAGAAAACCCTCTTGTTCATAAAACTTTTCCACCCGCAGTAAATCATTTAAGAATTTCTGTTCGTTAAATATCTTGGAATCCATCCAAAATAAGAATAAGCGGTACCAGGGATTCGCTTGCGTTTGAATCGCCTTTTTTAATTTTCCCGAGGACATTTTTTTGTTGCCTTTAAACTGGAGATCTTCTACTCTTATATCCTGGGCAAAAAGCACGGAGGTCATAAAAAGGCAGAAATAAATAAGGAGAGTTTTTAAAATGAATTGATTCATCGAGACCCTAAGAAATTGACTGTTTATTCAATGAATCGTTAAGTTAAAAAGAATTACTAAAATTCAAAAGAAAACATTTTATCAGCAGTAAGTTCATAGAGAAGCATCACACGTTGCCGAGGCAGGATAGAAGAAACTTTTAGTTTTACAACAAATATTGAGGATATAGTTTACCCATGCTGAAGAAAATATTGTGGACAATCGTCGTCGTTATCATTGTTACTGTGCTCTATTTTGTCGCGTGGCCGGTACCAATCGATCCGGTTGCCTGGAAAGCTCCACCCAACCCGGGTTATAGTGGACCCTTCGCGCCAAATCAACGCCTGACAGGCATTGAGACCTTACCCCTGGGCGATAATCATGGGCCGGAGGATATAGCCATCGATGCCCAGGGCCGCATTTATGCCTCTACCCATGAAGGTCGTATCGTGCGCCTGCAGGCAGATGGTTCAAACCCGGAGAATTGGGTAGAAACCGGCGGCCGCCCGCTGGGTATCGATTTTGACAATAGCGGAAATTTGATCGTCGCAGACGCTTTTCGGGGTCTCTTATCGATTGCCCAAGACGGCGCCATCTCTGAACTCGCAACAGTAGCGGATGGAATTCCTATTCGCTATGCAGATGATGTCGACGTAGCGGCCGACGGCAAGATTTACTTTTCAGATGCTTCTACAAAATTTGGTGCAAAAAAATGGCAAAGCACCTATGAGGCCAGCCTTCTTGATCTTATGGAGCACGGCGGCCACGGCAGGCTGTTGGTTTTCGATAGGGCTGAAGGCAAGGCGAAGACACTGTTGGACGACCTGAATTTCGCCAATGGTGTTGCCGTTAGCCACGACCAGTCCTATGTGCTGGTCAACGAGACCGGGAATTACCGGGTGATTCGTTACTGGCTCACGGGTCCGAAAAGCGGGCAAGCCGAACCGTTTATTGAGGAGTTGCCGGCCTTTCCGGATAACATATCAACCGGTTTAGGGAGTCGTTTCTGGGTGGCGCTGGTCTCGCCTCGTAATGCGTTATTAGACAAACTTTCCGACCAGCCCTTTATGCGCAAGGTACTCCAGCGTCTGCCGGCATTCCTTCGCCCCCAGGCCATTGCTTACGGCCATATCATCGCTGTTGATGGCGATGGCAAAGTTGTTGAAGATTTACAAGATCCGAACGGCAGCTATCCGATTAACACGAGCGTGGCTGAGACTGAAGATTACCTGTATATTGGCAGCCTGGTTGCGCCGGCTTTAGGTCGTCTGCCGAAGAAGATTGATTGAGGAATGAAGTGTTCAGGTGTTTGGGTGTTAAAGGTGTTAAGGGATTCACAATAATCCAAAATAACTTAGGAAGAAAGGACTTTAACACTTCTAACACCTGAACACTTCACAAGGAATCCCCAACGAGCGAGGTATTTTTTTCATGTGATCCCAGGCAGTACCATTGGATAATATTCATATCATGATGTTTAGCAGAAACTGCATAACTCGTGGAACGTACGAAAATTTATTAGCATAATGCAATAATTTTTATTGACTTTTGACTTAATATGTATTATAAAATTAATGTTATTCAGAAATCGTACAATCACTGGTTAGGCTTTGAAATTGAAGAGAGATGATGTGAAAGAATACATTTATGAGGTTATCTCGAACTCAATGATTTTGATCACAATTTTCGTTATCATGATCTTGGGGGTCTCGCCGACGACTTTGGTTTCAAGTGCCGCCGCACAAGATGCAAAAAAATCATCTGAGACAAACAGTTTGACAAGAAGCAAGCTTGTAGAGCTTAGGAAAACCACGTTACTCCAAGAGATTCAATCGTATCAACCAGGCGCAACCTCAAGATTTCTCCACAAGTGGGAACTTAGATTACTATTACTTGCGTTGACCGCTAGCTATTTGGCGTTTAGAGTAAAAGGAGAACTAACGGTTTTAAGATTCAATAAGCGAGGACTGTACATAGCCGCGGCCGTGATACTTCTCTCAATGCTCTATGATGCTCATCTTGCAAGCCTCGATGCAACGGTTAATCGAAGGAGGACCTTGCTTTATGAAGAGTTGTATAGGTTACCTAGTCTTGATCGTGAAAAACTCCTTGCTCTGAAACCTGTAGCCTCTATTGAAGAGCTGCGAGGAAATCTCTACAAAAGGTGGTGCCTGAGATTCAAGAAATTGCTAAATCTGGATTCGGTACTCTTCTATTCCGTAGTAGTGGCCATCTGGACTGTGGGGTATGCTGGACTAAAGGGAACCTCAGAGTCATGATTTCAAAATGACTGTCTCGTTCTGATTATAGTAGTGATTGAGTACGGTGAATTGCCTAACGATTTTTTGCAGTTAACCCGAGGAGTGCAGTTTTTTTTAAGGAGCTCGGTGGCCGCGCGAAGGGACATTCTTGGTTATTGCCCAGATCTCCGAATCCCTGGGGCCACTGAAAAACGTCGTTATACATTATGAAACATTATTTTAGCGTGTATGTATAGTTGGCCGAAAGGACAATGAAGATACGAAAAACCATAACTTACGACGTAGCGCCCTTTGCGGCGAGAAGATGATTGTAACAGGAAAGGATGTACACAATGGGAGACAAAGGCGGCAAGAAGGATAAGAACAAGGGTCAGAAACAGAAGAAAAGAAAACAGGAACAAAAGGCAAAAAAGAAATTAGATAAGCAACCGAAAAGAACCCCGTAACTGGAAGTCCTAAAGAGCAATGTAGGTGCCTAACAAAACAAATTCAGCCGACGCGCTTTAGTTGCATGATTTCTAATTCTCAAGAGATGCGGGACTTTGTACATCTCCAGAGTCTTGCGTCAAGCGCGCGCCTGATTTGCGTCGTTGAGACTGACGAAAAAGGTCTATATTTGGAAATTCTTGCAAAAGGGCGCCAAAATCACCATACTAAAATGGTGAAACAGGTCGAGATTCGTCGTCCACAAGCCAAATACGGAGCTCGCTATTTTTGAAGAAATTAGGGCCCAACTTAATCGACAGTCTCGTTAGGCCGCGGATCGATTGAGAGAGCTCTATGGCCTGGAAGAAAGGCTTTAGGAACGATGGACAGGAATGCTTCAGACAATACACACCGGCGAATAGGTTTAATACTATTATTTTTTGCTTCTTATATTGTAAGTGCTACGGTTTTTCAACTACGTAGTGAGACACCACCATGGGTCGATAGCTCACCCATTGAGTATTTCACGGGGGGCTGCTTTGGATGTCGAGTTTGATAAGCCTGCTTATGGCGGAGATACTTCTAACTGAGAGCCGGGAATTGAATTCCGCCGTTAACAGCAACATTAACTATCAGGAGAAGTTCGATGCAAGAAAAAAATAACTCACAAAGCACTAACATTAAGAATAAACTAGATGAAGCAAAATCGATCTTAGACACGCAAAAGGCACTCAAACTAAGAAATCATTGGGGAAGTTGGTTGTTAAAAATTGGCCAATACCTGACAGGTGCCATACTGGCGTCTTCTTTCTTTCAAGACGCTCTTTTGGCCCAAGTAGTTGGATTTCTCGGTTTGCTCGTCTTATTATTCACATTTATGAATCACCGCTTCCGCCCTGATATTAAGTTCATGAATGCGAAAACGAGAATCCTGAAGTTGACAAGGCTAATTCGTACAGCAGAAGATTGCTTATCCGCACTGGCTGCAAAGGAGAAAGATGCTCCTGATGAGTTTACAATAATAAAAAATATTTCCGAAGGTATAGATGAGGTTGAACGCTCACAGCACCTGGATTACGCATTAATGCGGCGTAAATTATCCAGTAGATTTGCAAAACCCGTTAATGCTGTTGGCAACAAGGAATGACAATTCTTTTTCAGGTCAATTTGAAAATGAACGTAATGAAGTAGGTACAAAAAGGTATTTAACAAAGAATTCTTAAGTTTGTAAAGGACGTTGGATGGTAATCCTACCTCCTCAAAATTGAACTATGCCCTTTTTGCACCAACGTCACTTAATGCTTTAAAATTTGTATTCCACAAAATTCTGTGAGGGAGATCAAATGGATAATCATAATTTATGCGTAGATAATGTGCCCAACAAGTTCCGTAAGATTCCAAAAAAAGTGCGTAAATTTCCGTTTTTCGTAAGCACTAAGAAGTATTTGGGTGCACGGAATGATGGAACTATCCCGTGGCCAGACTACACGACCTCCGGTGATAACGAATTGGGGCTCGGGGAGCATTTCCAGGGCATTCAGAGAATCGGCCAATATTTGATTCTTTCTGGTGGCATTAAGACTGGTATACGACGTTCTCAGTTAATTGTGATTAAGATGGGAACCCAATCAGAAACCGGACCGTGGGCGCTACCAAGGTACGGATTTTCTTATAAGAAGCCGCCCCCAAACGACAGAATCGTAAAAGTTGTCGACATCGACCGGGTGAAATGGCATGCAGGAGGAATCCAAGCCATGGGTAAGATTATAGCGGTTCCGATTTACGGTGGCCCTCCAGGCTCGGGAATACGCTATTTTGATTTCAGTGTTCCGGAAAACGGTCCAGTGGAAATCGAGGGCATCAGGCTAACTAAAAGTGATATGAAATCCAAAGCAGTAGCCGTGACTCAACTTCCGAATGATCATTACATGACAATGGTTTGGGACGATGAGTATCTAGACTTTCACTATAGCAATTCCGACGATATTCAAAACGGTTTTCAGACAACCCATACACGTGTACATAAAAATGAGGTCCAGGGTGGCTTTCAGCCCGGAGGAGCCGGTATTTCGGGATTTGGTACTTATCAGAGCGTTAATTTTGTTCGGGATTGTGACAATACCGTGTATTTTGTTGCTGCACGTAATCAGCAAAAAGGGTCGCCGACCTTCCCGGGCGATGACTACGCAGATCTATACAAAGTCCTTTGGCCTAACGGTTATGAGGCAAAGCCGGAAATCTCCCTCGTCGATCATAGGCAATTGTATTGTTATAACCAGCAGTGCAATTTTGGAGCCGGGGCGGGAATTTATGTTGACGATGAACAACATTTTTTTCTGTATGGGGCTTCTCATTGGCTCCATGGTGGCAACGCCAGATATAATTTTAATGAGTACTCCTACACTTAGTATATTTGGGTGGATATTATAAATTACGAGTGACCCCTTTGGGTGATACCGTGGTTGGCAGCGCGACGGGTGCCCCAGACATGAAACAAGAGACTTGTGTGGCACGTTGGCTTTAGCCCGTGATTAACCACAGGTTCTAATGAGCAAACGGGTGCCTAACGAAGCAAATTCAGCCGACGCGCTTTTCGTGCGTGATTTCTAATCTCCTAAGATGCTAGATTCTTGCACTTCTGCGGAGTTGAGCGTCAAGCGCGCGCCTGATTTGCGGCGCTATAAAATTGAAAAATGAGCAATAAAGCAGAAAAAAATAAAAAGTGGCGTGAAGCAAAAAAGAAATTCAGGC